>JAKAAT010000095.1 GCA_021802205.1 Thermoplasmata archaeon | reverse complement strand
AGGAAACAGGGGAAAATTATTACGATTCTTCGTGGAAAGAAATTGTAAATATGAGCAAAAGTGTTTGATTTATATAATTTTGAAAAAGAATTATGGCAATAGTTTGGTCAATTAAATTCCGGTATTGAATTTTTAAGGTCATTTTTGATAAACAGAATCAATGGAAGGGTAACAAGGGGAATAATGCCTGTAACGATCCATGATGCACGATAACTATAGCTGTATGCAATAGCCGTAAAAATAATGGGGGCTATGGCAGCAATTGCCAGCTGTATGGAGTTGTTAAAGGATAAAGATAAGGATACCAGGTCTCTCCTTGAAATATACCTGATAAAAGTATACATTACAGAAAAGCCATATATTGTAAGCATTCCCAGGACAATCGTAATGAATACGATAATTATGTAATTGTGGACAAACCCCAGTGATATAAGAAGAAAAGACAGCATTAAATTAATTATGACGAACATTGCTATTTTATGGTGTGTCCTGGAAAAATGGTATCCGCCAAGTATGCCGCCTAAAAACCCTACCAGCAAATATATTGATGACACCAGGCCTGCTGATGATGGACTGAACCGTATTGTTTCAAGGTAATATACAAAAAACTGCCCAATTATTGTTTCTGAAATTCTGGCACCGATCCCGATTAATGCTATAAATATTATAACTTTAGATGTGAGCACATGCTTCAACCCTTTTTTCAGTGCTGCCCTATCTGTCTTTATTTTCCTTACATCTCTGAAGGAAATTTCAACCAGAATAAATGTAGCCAGTGTTATTATCCCTGCTATTATGAACGGAATTTTATAGCCTATGTACTGGTCAAGTATAGCCCATCCAAATATTCCGATACCACCGCCTGCAGCAAATGCCCCATTGTAAACACCAATATGGAATGCAGATTTGTTTTCCGGTATAACAGAGAGTAGAAGGCTTAAGGTCGATGAAAAGAAAAAAAGCTCCGGATAATCCGGAAAAAAATCTTGAAATAATTAATTCGGTGAAGTTGGTAGAGAGACCGGAGATAATTGCGAATATCCCCATGAGCAGCAATCCTGTTAACGATGTTTTTTTATCACCTATATAGGATGCAAGTAACCCACCCACTACCTGAAATATAGCTATGCCAAGATAGAATGAGGTAACCAGGGCACCCAGTGCAATTAAGTCAATATCGAAGCTGGATTTTATGTATTTAAGTGCCGGGGCAATGTCCATCCAGTTAAGGGCATACAATGCCCTAGCATTATAGATTAAACCTGCCCTTGCATGGTAATTCATATGAAATGGGACTAAACAATATATATTAAATTTATATTGGAATGGTAATTAAATACCATTCTATCCTCTTAAAACAATTTTCTTGCGGCGCTGTCCAGCCCTTCGAAGGTCATAGGGTGCTGGTGTGGCAGTTCTGCGAAATCCCTGGCTGTTAATCCCTTTGAAAGTCCCATCGATATTTCATTGATTATATTCCCCGCATCATTTCCGATAACATACCCACCTATTATTTTCATATCTTCATCAAAAATTAAATCTAGCTCCCCTCCTGGCTCATTGTATATCTCTGCAAGGGAATCATCTGCCATTTTATATTTTGACTTTATGTATTTTATGCCCATTTCTTTTGCCTTCTCCGGTGTAATTCCGGTAAAAGACATATTTGGAATAGTATACACAGTAAAAGGTACACAATTGTCCTGGAAGCGATCAACAGGCATATCTCCTGACATGATGCAGTTTGCGGCTACCAGTGATTGCCTTTTTGCGGCATGAAATAAAGGTGCAATGCCATTCACATCGCCTGTTGCATATATATTCGGTATATTCGTCTGCATTGATGAGTTTACTATAATTCCCTTTCTGTTAAATTTAATGCCCGCTTCTTCAGTTCCTTCCGGAATAAGTGGTTCACGGCCAGTTGCCATCATTACACAGGCAGTAATAACACTGTCACTTTTTCCGTTATTATCAATTATAGTAGTTTTGTAGCCATCCCCATCTGGTTCTATTGAAATTACACTGTTGTTAAAATGTACCCTCATATCAGGCAATAATGGCTCTAATTTTCCAACTATCTCCGGGTCCATGTCCATCAGGATTCTATCAGAACGTTCAATAAGCTCTACCCGGGAACCCATGATAGACATGTATGAAGCTGTTTCTACACCTATGTAGCCTCCGCCTATAATAGCTATAGACTCTGGAAGGTCCTTGATTTTAGGGTCAATCCTGAAAAGGTCTGCACTTGTTATTGCGTATTCAATCCCTTTTATTTGCGGCATATATGTGTATGCCCCACTTCCAATGATTAAGTGCTTATAATTGAGTTTTATATTGCCAGCCTCAGTTTTTACCTCTACTGTGCTGGAATCTATAATTTTTGCAACACCCTTTAAGATTTCTATTCCTGCTTCCTCCAGTTCTTTTCTGTGGAGCCCGTTTCTTAAAATTTGAACTTTGTCCTTTCTTTTTAAAATATCCCTGTAATTTATCCTGAAGTCGCCAAAATCGCTTATACGCTTATAAGTGTGGACTGTTTCTATGATTGCTTTTGAAGGCACACATCCTTCAGCTAGGCAATTTCCAGACATTATTCCCTTATCATCTATCATAATGACAGAGAATCCCGCCTTTTTGAGCCTGAAAGCTGCAGGGTAAGATGCTCCACCTGCCCCTATTGTTACCACATCGAATGATTTCATCTTATTGCATTATACGATTCTATAAAAAAATAGCCCATTACCGGATAATATTCAATATGATATGTTTCAGGCAATCAGGCTACGGGCTCTTTAACTTCAGTTAGTTATATACAGGTTAATTAATCACTTCATGAATCTGCATATCAATTCTTCCTGTAGCTTAATTTGCCTATTAAACTAGCATAAATTATAAGAACACAAGGTAGAAATGCGTGATAAGGTGTACCTGTGGGAAGTGAGCTACCTCATGCTAAAGCATAGAGGCTTCCTGCTTCACTGACCATGCTTAACTTCACATATGGGCTTATATTAAGCCCTTCAAAGCCAGAGGCAATAATCTCCACAGGCGTTAATTCCCTACGCTCCATAGGTACATTTAAATTTATATTATATTTCTTAAAATAATTATTTAATTTTTTATTTTTAATTTTTAATAATTCATTTAATTTTTTAATTCCATAATACATATCATTTAATGCAGAATTATAATCCCTATCTATTATAAAACCACAGTTATGGCATTGATATATCCTTTCATCTAATTTTATATCATATTTATTATGGCAATTAGAACATTCCTTTGTGGTAGGAATAAATTTATCCAGTAATATAAGTGTTGATGCCTTATGTTTAAGTGCATCGATTATTCCACCTATACCTGTAGATTCTATTTTCCTGCCAAAGAGATGCTTCCATCCTCTTATATTGTCATTCTGTGTTATTACTATATCATAATTGGATGTTAGATAATGGGTTATTTTGTTAATAGTGTCTTTTCTTCTGTTCATTGTCTTATTCTGTTCTTTGTTTAATTTATTTTTGTTTTTATAATAATTCCTGGATTGCCCTCTACTTAGTTTTTTAGTTCCTTCTGCATATCTGGCTTTCCTTGACAATGACCTCTGCAATCTTATTTCTTTTTTGGATTTTGGTATATTATAGTTTAATATTGATCCATTAGAGCATGTCAACTGGTTCTTTATTCCTAAGTCAAATGATATTATTTTTTGATTATTGACAGGTTTTTCTAAAATGTATTTATTTTTATACGCTGTTATGTTGATATAATAATTATTGTTATTATTGATTAACAATGCACTTGCCGGTTCATAATAGCATTCTAAGTTATCCAGGCCATTTACTTTTAACAACTGCTTTATATTCTGTATTTTAATATAATTATTGTTTATTATTTTATATGTTATAGTATATTGATTCAATGGTATTGATGTTATAAATGATTTAAATTTCAATTTTCCAACTTTAAAGCCATTCTCTTTTAATTTATGGAGGCCTCTTATATTGTCCATTG
>JAKAAT010000094.1 GCA_021802205.1 Thermoplasmata archaeon | reverse complement strand
AACTTTTTATAAAAATTATTTAAATTATTAAATGCTATCTACAATAATTTTAAACAATATTTCTTCCTTTTCTCTTATTTCTTCTAAACTTAAGGATTCCCCTGTAATTAAATTTGAATATACCGTAAGAACTGATAAAGCTTTAAAATTATATAATTTAGAATTTAAATAAAGAGCAGATCCTTCCATATCCAAATTATCTATGCCTAATTTATTTAATTTATCTATGAATTCATTTGTCCTTACTTTCTGCGAATCGGTAGTAAAAGCATCTGTAATATAATGTTCATAATCTTTAAGATTCAAATCAAATTTTTTTAATAAATCATAATCAGCAGATAATGATATAGATAAATTGTCCTTAATTTCTTCGTTGAATAATCCGCCATTATTATGCGAATATGATATTGGCATTACATATGAACCGGGTTTAATATTCTTATTTATGGATGCTGTCGAACCGAATCTTATAATATTTTTTGCCCCTAATTTATAAAGCTCTAAAGTATCCAGTGCAAGCGAAGTATTTCCTATTCCGCTCCATGATAATGTTAGTCTTTTATTTTCATAAAAACCTGTATATGTATAATATCCCATAAAATCATTAACAAGCTTTATATCGCTTAATTTATTTTTAACCATATTAAAACGATCTACATTTGCTACTACTAATGCATTTCCTGCAATATCTCCTTTTTTAGATTTAAAAACCATATTTTACTATTAAATATTAATATTTAGATAGTGTAAGTAATTGTCTGTAAATTATAAATGGCCTTGCACAATTTAGATTGGGGTGAAAAAAGTGCAAGACCAATTAAAAGAAGTAAAAGAAAAGATAAAAAGTTATGGATTGAACAGGGAGAATATGAGAGATTTAAAGAAATGGATTCTTAATGATCTCATGAATGAGGAAGCAGAGGAACAGATCAATGCATCCAGGTATGAGAGAAATAGCAATAGAAAGGATTACAGGAATGGGTATAAGCAGAGATCATTGTTAACAACAGATGGAAAGGTTATATTAGATAAGCCACAGTTCAGGGAAACATCTTTCCATACAGCTGTATTTGACAATTATTCCAGAGTAGAAAAATCAGTAGAATCCATAATACTGGAATCATACCTGAGCGGTGTATCTACAAGAAGCGTTAATAAGGTAATAAAATCCTTAGGCATAGAAGTATCACCATCCTATGTGTCATCATTATCCTCAAGGCTTGATAAAACAGTAAATGAATTCCTTGAAAGGAAGATTGATGGAGAATATAAATTCATATATATAGATGGAACATACCTTAAAATAAGAAATAATGGGAGGTACAGGAATAAGGCAATATACATCTGTGTAGGGATTAACAGTGATGGATATCGTGAAGTTCTTGGAGCAAGAATATATGACTCTGAAACTGAAATAGAGTGGGAACTATTCTTTGATGATCTTAAGGATAGGGGATTGAATGGTGTTGAGATGGTAATATCAGATGGCAATAAGGGTATTAGGGAAGCAGTTAAACAGTCATTCCCTGGATCATCTTGGCAATACTGCCATGTCCATTTTATGAGGAACTTAAGGAAATCAACGGGAAAACAGCAATGGAAGTTTCTATCATTGCTTATAAAACAGGCACTGGATAATCCTGATATACTCCCTTTACTGCAGGATAAGCTTTTTGATAGAGGATTAGATAAATGTTCTACTATGTTCGATAAATACTATGATTCATTATACAACTACAGATCATTCAATACAAATATACAGGGATTAAGGAGATTAAGAGTATCCAATACTATAGAACGTTTAAATGCAGAAATAAAAAGAAGGACTAAGAAAATAGGTGCATTTCCATCTGATGATTCTGCAATGAGATTGGCAGGCTCAATAATGATAGACATAAATGAGGAGTATGTAACAGGAAGAAAATATATAAATATGGAGGAAATCAACAGTCAGTAAGGCTATTTACAATTTACAGAAAATAATGTACATTATCAATATTTAAATTATAAGCTATAAATTTTACATAAAAATAAATTAAAAATATGCCCTATATAGATTATAGCAGGAAATCTGATAGCATAGAGGACATAATTAAAAATGAGTGCCCTGTATACTCCGGGGATATTATCAGGCGCAGGTTAGCTCTCAGTATTTACTCCACTGATTCCGGGAAATCAATGGAGAATAGTATTAATTCGTTAATGGAGAGTTATTATGAAAATACATATACTGGCAAATGAACATGCAGGTTCTGGAAATGCCTTAAAGATTATGGAAGAAATAAAATCCATATTAAATCGGTATGAACTGACTTCCTCTTTCACGGAAAAAGACCCTGCAAATTTTATCCGGTTCATGGACGAAAATCCAGATATAAAATATCTTATTGCTGTCGGCGGTGACGGCACTGTAAATTACGCAATACAGGCACTTGCGGGAAATGATACTATACTCATTCCCGTTCCAGCAGGTACCGGATCAGACCTGACAAGGACAATAGGCCGTGTTACTGTAAAAGAAATCCCTGAGATTATTTCTGGTGGGAGATTCAGAAAAGTTGATCTCGGCCTTGTGCACATAAACGGGAAATCCCGGTATTTTATGAATATCATGGAAACAGGCCTTGGTGGGAATGTAATGGTGAGGGTAAATTCCACTGAGCATCGAACAGGATCCACATTCGTGAAGGCTATCCTTTACTATATTTTAACGATGAAAAGTATTGGGGCTGACATAAAAATCGGGGATGAAATTATACATGAGCAGATAATAGATATTATCATAGCAAATGGGCAGTATTTTGGCAAGGGCATGCATGCATCCCCCGATTCTAAAATTGATGATGGATTCCTGGATCTGCATCTGATAAAATACATGCCAAGGTCACGAATTTTATTTAAACTCCCATCTCTCCGTTCAGGCGCCTACATCTCTGACAAATATGTAATTAACAAAAAAATAAAAGAAGCAAGCGTGAATTGCAAAAGCATTGTTGAAATAGATGGAGAAATAATAATTGCTGATTCCTTCTCCGTGGAAGTTCTACCGGGTATAATAAATATTTTTGAGTTGCCCGGAGAGGATAATAGTGCCATAAATAAAATTTAAATAGAAAATGAGACTGATAACTATACGTATAATTCCAAAAAAAGGTGATGGTTGAAATGTATGATATAAAAGATAAAGTATGTATAGTAACAGGGTCAGGAAGGGGAATAGGAAAAGCTATTGCGATTAAACTTGCACAGGCAGGCGGGAAGATTGTGGTTAACGTTAGAACCCATGAGGATGAAGGCATGCAGACGCTGGAGGAGGTAAATAAGGCATCGTCCGGAATTCTTTCAATGGCGGATGTTTCAACAGAAGAAGGCAGGAAAAAATTATTCAGGGATGCTATAGAAAAACTTGGAAAACCTGACATACTTATCAACAACGCAGGAGTTGGTATTCTCGAGCCATTCGAAAACATAGATGAAAAACACATGCAATTGATGTTTAACACTAACCTCTATTCTCCAGTATGGCTTTCCAGAGAGTTCGTTAGCAAGTACGACAATGGCGTTATTATAAATATGGCCTCACTGGCAGGCATATCCCCTTTCCCCGGGCTATCTGTATATGGAATGACCAAGGCAGCGCTTATTAGCATGACTAAATATCTTTCCCTGGAAGCTGCCGGCCACCATATCCGTGTAAATGCTGTTGCACCGGGAGTAGTTAAAACCAGGATGGGCGACAGCCTCCTGAAAATTATGAATCTAGACGAGAAAAATTTTTCTAAGAAATTTACGCTTACGGGCAAACTCATAGACCCTGATGAAGTTGCAGATACGGTTCTTTATTTGATCAGGAACGAATCTATGACTGGCCAGGTTATAACAATAGACTCTGGCGGAGAACAGATGGCAACGGATTATTTCAGATAAAGGGTTAATGTACCCATAATAATATTAATATACAGATACATAATATTTTTTTATGTGGGAATTTATAAACGTAAAGCCGGAAAAAATCTATAAT
>JAKAAT010000031.1 GCA_021802205.1 Thermoplasmata archaeon | reverse complement strand
GTATGTATGAACTCTGTGAAATATTGCCCGACAGCCTATCAAGATACTGCGGTACACCAGATAGATGTTGCTCGAATATGTCTCCCATTACACTTCCACTGGGTGTTTGCTGAATCTGTGGTGGAGCGATTAATCCATATGGGAGCATAACAATAACAACTGTTAGAATAATTACAATAAATATGTTTATAATCTTTTTTTCTCCATTTACGTCCGTGAACCATCTTATTACTTTTTCCGACAATTGAGCTTTGAAACGTTTTTTCATATAATCGTACAATCTTAAAATATTGTAAAATCCAATAATAGTGGATATATATAAAGCACCAATAATCAGTGCAGAATACTGGTATCCCAACTGGTAATAGGATTTATAAGTGGATGGCATAGCATAGAGAACATAGGGGATATCCATGATGAGTGATAAGGGCGAAACTAAAGGTATATATCCCACGCTTTCAAACATGAAATTGAGATAAAACACCTTCATCCATCCATTAACGTTTAAAATAGCTAAAACCTTTGAAGGGTCTGTAAAAATAAGCAGTAATAATGCTGCAGGAGATGTAACAGGAGTTCCGGACTCATTAGTTGATGGCAATAGTGAAAAGGAGGTCACTCCTGCTATATGCAGTTTTATCATTCCTGTTATGACGAGATAGCCATAAAGTAGCCCTATTAAAACTACCATAACAGCAAAGTCCCTTACACCACCTGGGCTTGTTGTTTTAGATAGCCATAGATTTATTTTTTTGCCGTTGTTTGTATGAAGGTAAAATAATTCGTATATAAGTAAAATAGCTACTATATAGACAAAGTTGGCATGCAGTGATAATATAAAAATAATGGAAATTATCTGCAATATTCTCCTGCTGGTAAGAAAAGAATAGAATGCAAGTAAAAGGAAAAATGGAAGAAATGCCATATTGTGGAATGGAAATGATACCAGGCTCTGAACATATGGCGACATTTCATATGAAATTAAAAAGGTAAGTGATATCATAAAAAGTATTTTTTGCGATTTAATCCTGTTTCCCATAATTGTTCTCGATATTAAATAAACAATATAACCTGCCATGGCTATAAAAACATCTTCAAAAACCATGAGTGTTACAGGAGACGGAAAAATATAGTATAATGGAACCTGAATGAACTTGAATATGATGAAGTGTTCAACAAGTAAATTTTCATTTAAAAGTGGTGTATAAAAACTTCCAGTATGGATAAAGGCCCACAATTCCTGGGCATTGATACCTAGATCAAAGGCAGATGTTCCAAGGGAATAGTACTGTAATATAGAAAATATGGAAAATATCACAGCAAAGACAATGGCTATGAAAAATGCTGAGACATTATATTTATTTTTAATCACATAATCCTTGCATTTATTAAGCCAATTGTCTGCCATTATTATCTCGTAATGGAATGTGTATATTTAATTATTAGCACATTCATTATAAGCATAGAAAATGCATAATTTAAAACCCAGCATATTACTCTATAGGAATGAATACAGATTTCTCTCTGATCAGTTCAATATTTGTTTTTTCTGAATTTTCATAGTAATTATAAATCTCTTTGAACATTCTATCATAGAGAAATATTGAGATATAAATCAAATAGAATCTTTTCCTGACCTTAGCATTTCTCATGAAAAACATCATATTTCTAATATTATTGCATCCGGCACCACGGAGGTAGTCCTGATAAGAACGCATCTTTCTCTTATAGTACTCAATTCCGTGGGCATATCTCTTCTCACGGTTAAATGAAACCTTCTCATTTTCTTCGTATACTATTTTATGATCAGGATATGTTAATTTATACCCCAGTGAGATGAATCTCGCCTCCCTTTCAACATCCTCTGCAGCGGTTAGATCCTTCCACGGGACATTATGGTTTGTTTCATAGTAGCATAGATGGTTATCCAGGAAAACAGTATTTTTATCTATATTTCTGTAGCCATATTCTATCAGGCGTGCAAACTCTTCATTGTATATAGTATCAAGGTCGATGAATACAAATAAATCATTCTCGCTGGCATACTTTTCAGCCATATCGATTGCAAGATGCCTGCCCCAGCCTCTGGTGCATCTCTCCTGTTTGACCGTTAAATTGTATTTATCCGCATTTTCACATAGGATTTCATATGTGCCATCATTAGAATAATTATCTATAATGAATATTCTTTTCTCAACATTGATTTTCATGATTGAATCCAGTGATGGTATTATCCTGTTTTTTGAATTATACACGGTTCCGTAGATAAATAACATAAAACTGCATACAATTTCCTTATATAAATTTCATATATACAATAGTTTTTTAAATCAGGGCATTATTCACGGGCATTGAACGATGAATCTGAATCCTTTGAATCCGGAGTTGCACTCCAGTATGCTGCAGTAATTTCCATGTTTATCTTTTCAACATTATTTTATTTCATTATAGCACATTTGCTATCTACTACCATTGTGGGATCAATATCACTTATATACGCAATGATAAGCATCTTCTCAGTATTCTTTGTAATAGGATTTTCAGCGGGAATAGAACATTTCGTTTCCTATCATCTATCCAGAAGTAATTATGGGAATGTTAAATCATTAATAAAGAAAACAGGAACCTTTGCAATCATATCTGCAGTAATAGCCTATGCAGTAATATTTGCCATTGCCCCTTACATAGCCAGAATATTATTTCATTCACTGTACTTTGTTGATTTCATAAGGATATCCGGCATAGCCATATCAGGTGCTATACTCATGAATATATTTTCATCCATGCTTCTGGGACTGAAACAGTACAGAATATATTCCATGGGGTATCTCTTCGTCAACATATCATCATACATTATCCCCATAGCACTCCTATTTATTTTCAAAACAGCTATCTATGTTATTATAGGAATTTCCATTGCGGATTTTATCAATGCAGGGGTTTACGTAACTTTACTTGTAAAATCATATAAATTGCTGGGCAAAAGCAATAAAATGGAGAAAATAGAGCCGTTTGCAACACTAATCATATACTCACTACCATTATTCTTTTCTTCAATAATGACAACCAGCGGGACATATATGGACAGAATCATAGTATCTTATTTCATTAATCTCTCATATCTGGGAATTTACAATTACGCACTGGTCATAGCAAGTGTTGCTGCAGTGCTAACAATGCCCATATCAAACTTGCTGATTCCGAAGCTATCGGGATATTTCTCCATGGATGACAGAACAGGATTCAGGAATACGGTGAAAATGCTGTTGAATATATCTTCGTTGATTTATATTCCCGGTGCCATGGGCATAGCCGCTGTATCAAAAATTACACTGTACATATTTGCCGGGCCATCATATGTAATAGCATATATCCCCCTGATAATTATCATGTTTGTCACTTCCCTGTTCATAGGAACCGTTATACTTGCATCTGCTGTAAAGAGCGTCCAGAAAAGCAGGATATTCATTTTCTCCTCTGGGGCTGCACTGCTATCTAATATAATATTATCAATAATACTCATACCACGATTCAATATAATAGGTGCAGGTATAGCATATTCTTCCATGACCACTGTCAACTTTGCAATTGTATATTCGTATGCCAGAAAGCTGGGAATATCAAATTATGATATAATTACTGTAATTAAAATATGGGTCTCATCCATTATATTATTTCTCATAATATTTGCTGCACAGTTCTTCGTTCCCTATAACATATTTTCCGAGATATTCCTGATTTTGGGGGAAATTGCAATATATTTACTGGAAATTAAATTCATGAGGTTAATAGGAATTCCAGAGAAGAAGTTCATCATATCAGTTGTGCCCTCAAGGTTTACTTTGCTTAGAATGCTCATAAATAAATTGTAAGCAAATATTTCTAACAATACAAATATTTTTAAAAGGCTTGCCGTTTTACTGGACAATGGTTTATTCCTCGATTATAATCTTCGATTTCAGCAGACCTGATTTCATTCATAGATCAGTTCATTTTTTAATAAAGGAAATTTCCGGAACAGATTCTGAAATCATACTCATAAAGAGTTATAAAAACCCTGAAATTGAAAGGTTCCTGGATGATAATAATGTAAAATACATGGATCTGATGGAACGCAACAAACAGAGCGATTACATAAAAACTGCATGTGAAATTGCTTCTGGTGAAATAATCATATTCATGGACGACGATGATATCTTCTATCCTGGAAAGATAAAATATGTTTCCGATCTGTTTAAAGAGAATAAAAATCTTGGATATTACCATAATAATTTTGATACCATCGACGAATCGGAAAATATCACTGTAAACAGGAATTATAAAACGCCTGAATTTGAAAGTCTTTACATTGATGGCAATAGAAAATCTGAATTCTTCAGGAACAGTAAGAATCTGAGACTCATGTTAAAGATAAGGCCTGATTTCAACAGCAGCTCAATAGCCGTCAGAAAATCACTCCTATCAGAATATCATGAAGACTATAATTTCAATGTAAGACCCGATTCATTTATTTTCACACTGGCTCTTATGTCTTCCTTGGATCTTATGCTTGATAATAGTATTCTAACCCATTACAGAATATACAGAGGGAATGTGAGTACATCCTATAATGCTACAGTGGATCAGTTGAGGGAAACTTTTATGGGGGCATTCTCCTCTGGAATTTCAATGTTTGATATTATACAGGCAATGGTAAAGGGCAGTGCATATGAAAATTATATAGAACTTAGAATCATAAACTTAAAACTTGCATACAATTTCTGGTCCCTGACAAGAACATACAGGATAAATTTCCATGGAAAGCTCATGGTCATGGGAATAGACTTAATCCATGAATTTGGATATATAGCATTATCTGCAATGCCGGCATTTATAAAATTAAAGGCAATGAAAATATTTTATCATGCAAAATAAGAAATGTTATTGTGAATTCAGGAACCCAATAATCTTATCACAGACATACTCAACCTCCTCATCCTTTAATTTCACACTGCTGGGGAGATTGATTCCCCTTTCAGCTATATCTGTGCTTACAGGATATTTCCCTCTACTATACCTTCCATATGGAGGCATGACATGCACCGGATAGAAGAATCTTCTGGTATCTACTCCATTCTTATACAGGAAATCCATCAAGCTATCCCTCTCCTCTCCATTTTTCAATAGTATGGAATACAGCCAGTATGTACCATTATAGTCACCGCCTTCAGGATGCAGTGTTACCTTATTTTTTAATTTATTCCTGTATATTTTCCCGATTTCATGCTTTCTTTCAATGAAATAATTGATTCTCCCAAGCTGTGCAACTCCCAGTGCAGCCTGTAGGTTTGTCATCCTGTAATTGTATCCTATGAATTCGTGCCAGTACCTCTTCTTCGAGGTCATCCCATGGTCCCTGAGCATAGACATCTTCTCATACAATTCTTTATTATTTGTTGTGCAGAATCCTCCTTCACCGGTGGTCATTGTCTTGTTCCCGTAGAATGAGAAGCATCCGATATCCCCTATGGACCCGAGTCGCTTTCCCTTGTATGTTGTTCCCAGTGATTCTGCTGTATCCTCTATGACATACAATTTATGTTTCTTAGCTATCTCCATTATTTTATCCATATCTGCTGAATTGCCGTATAGCTGGACTACTATTATCGCCCTTGTTTTAGGAGTAATCAATGCTTCTATTTTACCGGAATCAATGCACCAGTTATTTCTATCTATATCGCATAATACAGGTGTTGCATTGCAGTAGATCACTGCATTTACAGGGCTTATGAATGTTAAATCCGGAACTATGACCTCATCTCCTTCCCTTATGCCAAGGGCTGATAATGCAAGATGCAGGGCAGTAGTTCCATTGGATACAGTCAATCCGTATTCTGTGCCTATGAACTTGGAAAACTCCCTCTCGAACTCATCTATGTATTTCCCGTGGGAGCTCACCCATCCCGATCTTACTGCGTCATCAACGTATTCAATCTCCTTTTCTCCTATGTCGGGTTCTGAAACCGGTATCATTTCACATTACCCCTGTATGTTTTCAATAGATTGTTCTCATTGGGATAATTAGGCACATCCCATGGAAACTGCTCTCCCTTGAGATACATGTCCCATCTTTTCAACTCTGCCTTCATCATGAGTTTCACCAGATCAGGGAACTTTGTTTTCGGTTCCCAGTTCAATTCCTTCTTTGCCTTGGAGTAATCACCCCTGAGAGCAGGGACATCCAGTGGCCTTACAAATCTCTTGTCTATTTCTAAATACTTATGATAGTCCATGTCAATGTATTCAAAGGCATACTTGAGGAATTCTTCAACTGTATGTGTCTCATCAGTTGCTATTACATAATCGCCTGGATTCTCATATTGCAGCATTTTATGCATGGCATCAACATACTCGGGAGCATATCCCCAGTCCCTCTTTGCATTTATATTGCCAAGCTTTATCTTCTTTTCAAGGCCGTAGTAAATTTTAGCAACCTCATTGACAATCTTCCTTGTGACAAATTCTAAACCTCTAATTTCAGATTCATGGTTGAACAGGATTCCTGAGGAGATGAATAACCCATAGCCTTCCCTGTATATCCTTGATATCCAGTAGCCGTAAAGTTTGGCTGCCGCATATGGGCTCATTGGCTGGAACACATCATTCTCATTCAGGGCTTTATCAGCATATGATGAACCGAACATCTCGCTAGTGCCTGCATAGTATACCTTTGTGTTCTGATTAAAAAGCTTTACAGCCTCTAATATTCTTGTTGTAGACAAACCTGTTACCTCAGCAGTGGCTAACGGCGATTCAAATGATGCCTCAACAAAACTCTGTGCAGCTAAATGGTAGACCTCATCTGGCTCTGATGCCTTGAAGGCATTGAGTATTGATGACAGATCGCTTAGGTCACCAGAAATTAAATTGATTTTATCGTATATGCCCAGGGATTGCAATCTCCAGAAATTCGGCGTGCTCAATCTCCTGTACAGCCCGTAAACCTTATAGTTCTTCTCTAAAAGTAATTTAGCCAGGTATGCCCCATCCTGGCCTGTAATGCCTGTAATAAGTGCAGATTTCATACGTTAGGGATTGATTACAGATATTAAAAATATTGCGTGTAATAATAGATAGCTTTCACACATTATTATTTTCAGCTGTATCTGCAATTTCTCTTGCTATATCTCTATACGACGGTATTGTGTTACTATTACCCAGAAAAGTTCCGGATTCTATAGATATTATTCCTTCTTCCATATATTTAGATCCGCATTCCGGAGTGTTTTCTTTCATAATGTGCACGCCATATTTTACTATGTCATCTGCACAGCCAGCTGGTGTTGTTATTACGTACAGGCCCATTGCAATTGCCTCCAGTCTGCTTATTGCAAAACTTTCATGTTCAGAAAACAAGCAATATATAGAAGCATGGTTGTAAATTTCTATTAACTGTTCCCTGTTCTTCTCACCGGTGAATATTATCCTCTTTTCTAGATCATAAGAGTTTACCAATTTCATGAGTGATGTGAAATATTCTTTATCATTAATCGGTCCTATAATATGTAAACTCCAGTCGGGATAACCTCCTGCAATCTGCCCGAATGATTTTATTAATTTATCAATGCCTTTCACAGGTGTAATTCGAGATACATTTATAATGATTTTATCCCATTCTTTCCTATAATTATCTATTAAAAAGTCATCAAAAACAGTATTTGGAACAATCTTCAGTTTAGTTTTAACCCCAGGGAATTTACTGAAAACCTGATAACCGCAGGATGTTTCGGTTATGATATCATCAAAAATACGAGAAAGGAGTTTATAATATGATTTCAGAGCTATTTTCCTCATTCCCTCCATATTTTTCAAATCTGTACCATCATTATCCAGTTTCAGTATGAATTTTGTTTGTATTTTATGGAATTTACAGTATAGTTGATATCGCCAGATTATTAACCATGTCAATGTTGAGTTGTTGTACGCCATCATGATATCCGGTTTTTCTTTTTTAATTATTTTTAAAACCTTTCTATATTCGCTGAAATTAAAAAAATTCAGCAATCTGGGCAATATTGACATTCCTGCTGAGTGATTTTCCGGAATATACCGTTCATCCAGATTTCCTGTTTCATATATTCTGATATTATTTTTTCGGAATTTATTGCTTTTCATGATTCCAACTATCAATGATGTGTCAAATCCGGCCTGAACGAACCCTATGGGTATTCCTCCTAGCGCCTTCTGCTCATAAGAATCTATAAATTCTGAGTATGGAAGATAAAGCAGGAATTTTACCATATCTTTAAAGTTATAATATAAAAATATTAAACCTTATTGCTCTCTAAGGTATTATACTATAGTGAATTTTTATGGTTATCTATAATTCTATTTATAGCTGAGAGGTGTGAATCTGCTACGTATTTCCAGTCTAAATGTTTTTCAATAAATTCGTTCAATTCAAGATCATCAAATAGCTGCTCATGGGAATTCAGAAATTTCAGTGCCATTTTTGCCATTGAATTCATATCAAATTCCCTTGCAAGTGAAATACTTTTAAAATTTTTATAAAGTGACAATCCCGGAATGTCATAGGCAACAACCGGAACATGCAGGAACAATGCCTGTAATACAGAGATGGAGAAAGAATCGCTATGGGTGGGATAAACCATTAATTTTGACCTGGCAAGCTCGGTATATAATTTATCATCGCTGAGAACACCTAAATACTCCACTTTATCCTCAAGGTCAAGTTTTTTAATTATCCGGGTAAACTCATTCTTTTCAAATCCTCTCTGGAATTTACCCGAGATTTTAAGCTTAATATTATATGATTCCGTTATTTTCTTATGGATATAGAGTACATCGAACAATCCCTTCTGGTAAATTAGCCTAGCATAGAATATAATCTGATCATATTTTTCTTTACTATGATATTTCTTGATTTTAGCATCAATGGCATTGGAAGGGTTCAGAGCATATATATTTTTAAAATTAATCCTTATATTCTTTTCATATTCACTATTAATAACTGTAATCATTGATAAATTATTTCCTGAAATTAGTTTTCTCACTGTAATCTTTCTATTAATCAGATTATAAAAACCTGCAACCACAATAAACCATGATATCCCTTTTGCCATTTTTGAAAATTTTATAACATTGCTGAACGTTTTAAAAAAATGAGAACTGATATCTCCAATATCCTGTATGCAAACACCCAATTTAATCTTATTTGCATTGCTTAATTTCAGTGAAAGCTCTCCACCAAATTTCAAATTATCAAGGAAATACTGGAAATCCATATCATATATCAGGTCACATCCCCTTATCTCATTGCTATAATTTTTAATTATACTTTTAATTTCAGGTTTTAATTTATAATTTTCCATGAAATATCTGCTAATCCTTACACCTTTACTATTTAAGTCTTCAATGAATTTAAAATCAATAATATCGCTGTTGCCGAACATCTGGGGTTCAGGAAAGAAGTAAATTTCATGGAATTTCGGAAGTATTTCAATAACTTCCCTCATGTGCTTCTGGGCACCCCCTATCTTTCTGGATACTATGCCATTGGCAAATATTGCAAGTTTCAATACCGGATAATTTGAGGTGTATATATAAATATTCAGGGATACTATAGAACATCGGATGAGAAATATGGAGTTTAGCACGAAAAAATTCTTTACCACATCATTCTGCTACTAATATTTATATATTCTTCTGGAATGCTTAAAAGTGAGTGTTAAACGTTTCATTGCCTATAAAAAACGGGATATAAAAAAGAAATTGAATATATTAAAAGTGGAAGATATGGGTTATTGGAATGAGTATGATAAATTTTATAGTTCCATAAATTGTAAAGATAAATCAGTTCTAGATATAGGCTCGGATATCGGAAGTTCAGCTATATGGTTTATCAGAAACGGTGCAAAACATGTTACTGGTTTCTCAAAGGATAAACAATATTTCGAAAATCCACATTACATTCATAAGCAATATAATTTTGAAGAAATATCTAGCATAGTAAAGGAAACTAAATTTGATATATTAAAAATGGATTGTGAGGGCTGCGAATGGAATTTTTCAATAGATTTCATTAAACAATTTGATGATTGGATTATTGCATTACATAAACCTATAATGAATAATGAACTATATAATTATATAAAAGATAATGGAGAATACATTGGAATGGTTGATAATGAGACCGAATTTGCGACATATAAAAAGAAAATAATATAAAATCAATAATCAGAAATATAAGATAATCTCCAGAAATAAAATAAGAAATTGTCAAAGTCAGCTAGTTGTAAACAATATTTTACTGCATAAGATTCTAATTATACCGGAAATATGGGTAGTGAGCTACCTCATGCCAAGGCATAGAGGCTTCCTGATTCATGGACAATGTTTACCCTTACATATGGACTTATATTTAATCCTTCAAGGGCAGAGGCATCAATCTCCACAGGCGTATATTCCCTTAAGCGCTCCACAGGTATTTTATTTATAAGAGCTGAAGCCTTAATTTAAGTGCTTCTATTATTTCTCTTATTATTATTGTTGTTAAAATATATTGTATAAATATTTGTATTCCAGAAATTCATCCACATCATAAACTCAGTGGCTTTCTTTCTGGTAGGTTGATTTGTAAATTGCCATAAAAATTATTATAAATAAGAATAGATATTAAAATAGTTTAATAGCAATTTATTTGGAATTATACATATTTTATCCATAATCGAGTTATATATAATTGGCTTTCAAATAACTGCCATACTAAATCACCATAATAAAAGACCAAAAATTGTCAATCATTTATACAGGCTCGATGTAACGCAATTACAAATGAAAGAAGGAATACCATGAATCTAAAGTTCCAAGAGTTGATGCAATAGTTTTATCCATGTAAAAATACATATTTCTGAAGAGATAGGTTTTAGTGCTTAGTATGCTGTTCTAAAACTTTATAATGAACTATTTATATCAATAAAAAATTAACATTGATGGCTTTAACCCTGTTCCTTGGTCATGGGAAAACAGAAATGCGCGGTGGACCCGCCATATTCATATCTATATACAATCTATGGCCAAATAATGAAAAATATATTATTTATGAAAAATCATATTTTCAGAGTATAAAAAAATTAATTTCCTTTTTAAGGCATAAAAAAATTTCTACACTTATTTTAGAAAATGAATATTTTACAGAGGTTTTTCTTGCCCTATTATTAAAAATTTTCAACAGAAAACTTAATATTTATGGCCCTGCATATCATATACCTTCCTCTCCGGTACCTGGTAAAGGCTTTATAAATTCACTGATTCATTATATCGATTATAAACTGGGATTATTATTCATGGCATATTTTTATTCTGGGATTTACACTGAAAATTCATATATGAAAAATTATATTGAATATTTAAATCCAAGGCAGAGAGTCATAGTTGAGAGTCCTGGAATAAGGAGAGAGAATATAATCCCACTGGCAGAGACGGAAGATCTAGAAAGAGATGTAGATTTTCTTTACCTTACATCAATGACCAAAAATAAGGGAATATATGATTTTCTAGAAATGGTTAAACAGCTTCAAAAAGAATATAAAAATATAAGGATATGTATAGCCGGGTATGCATCTACTGAAATCCTCGACTATATTCATGCATTCGTAGACAATAATAATATAAAAAATATTGAGGTTTATCCAAATATAAACGATAATGATAAATATAGATTATATTCCAGAACTAAAATATATGTATTACCATCCATGGAAGATGGAATTCCCATTACCTTCTACGAGGCATGGTCATATGGTAATATAGTAATAGCCTATAATCTTAAGACCTACTCTGATATTGCAGATTATTTTATCGGAGTAAAAAAAGGAAATTTAGGTGAATTAACAGCCAAATGCATGGAAGTTTATGATAACTATAGTTCAAATTTCAGAGCCATGATTATAAAATCTTATAATTATTCTTTAATGCATTCATATAGTAGTGGCATCAATAATATAATAGAAAATATAAGAAAAAGCAATAAAATTACTGATCAGGTTCAGTGAATAACGGTTTCCCCGTGTAACCCTTTTCAAGAACTATGATTCCATAACCCTCTGCGTATATGCCATAATTTCCTGAATTCATGTAATTAGTTTGCAGCTGATTCAGTGATATCTGAAAACTACCTATATTTGCTGTATCAAATGCCCACTGGCTTGAAGGTTGATTTACCAGATATTCATAGTAAGAACCGTTTACGTGGATATCATATGTATATGGAAACGCTGTTGCATTTGGATCATTGCCAAACAGTGGGAATAGCTGGTTTTCAGTTACAATTTTTGCATTCTTGTTGATAGAACGTGCAATTTCATGTTCAAAATCAACCCTGTGCATGTATGTTTTATTATCCAGCGTTGCTGTCATTTCATAGAGGCTCGGAGAACATGGGTCTCCGGATACTAATGGAGTTGCAAATGAGAATCCAGTTACAGCAACAATCAATATAACTACCAGTGCAATATTTATCTGCTTTCTATATGAAGGATGTGTATCAGAATTCCTCATCATAACATATATTCCCATAATAATGCTTACAGCAATCATGGGAATGAACATCATTGTATATTGATAACCGATTGTATAGTATGGCTGGTATACTGAAAACATGGCGTAGAGAAGATACGGTATGAATAGAAAAATGGATTTAGGATATCTGAGGAATAAAAAAGCGGAACCACCAAAGCCAAAAAACAGTATTACAAGCTTAAGATAATAATTAGCTACCAGTAAATCTCCAACATATAGAGGACGGCTAAACATATCAATTAAAAGCGATACAGGACCGGCTGATCCGCTTACATGAATTGTCGGTGCTGCTACAGAAACACCGGCAATATGTGTTTTAATAATTCCAGCAAGAACAAAATATGCACCAAGAACTAAAATAGAGAGGGCCAGATAGGCTACAGATTGCATTTTCCTCCTATTGATATTCAATGAAAGTGTACCACTGATAAATAACTCGAAAATTACTAACATGATAGCAATGAATACAAAGGCGGAATGCAGGGATACTATAAGCCCTATAAAAATTATATTGAGTATCATATTTTTCTTTACAAAGAAATACAGCGCCAGGAAAAAGAACAGTGGAAGAAAAACCATTAAATGGAAATCAAAAAAAACAGGGCTTTCCGTCAGTGGTGATAAAAGAAAAGCAAGTGCTATTATAAATGATATGACCCGGGAATTTCTATGGTCTGATATTTTATTATCCCTAAGCTTATTCAGAATTTCAAGGGAAAGCATGTAAAGAACATACGCCGATAGCCCTATTGCAAATCCCTGAATAATCAAAAGTGTGTATGTATGTGGATAGATATAATAGAATATAACAAGTAAAAACAGAATAGGTGAAAAATGTTCTGAGAGATAGCTCCCCGGTAATAGTGCTGTATAGAACAAATGCCCGTGTATTCCGGAGTATAGAGCCTGTGTGTACACACCCATATCCCATGCTGACATGTCCATGAGATTAAATTGAAGAAATGAGTAAATGGTAAATAAAAGAGAAAATACTATGGATATTATAAGAATTGAAAACCTGTATTTATCATATAATAAATTATGCGTAAAGTGTTTCAGCCTTTCAATTTCTGTCATACAACATCTGTATAGTAAAGTTATAATATAATCTTTATCAAAGTTCTAACATTATCATTAAAAATAAATTTTATTCCTTTACCGTTAACGTTCCGGACCGTTGGATTTCCTTGATTTTTTCATTTACAGAAGGTGTTTTAATAAAATATGAAATTAATTTTGCAGGTATGTAGAGTGCCAGTCCGTAGAGTTTTCCAGGAATATATTTTAATTTATAAAAATTCAGAAGCTGGTTATAGGTGAAACCTGATACAAAGAGTATATCTGCTGTTATCTTTATACGCCTCAGTATTTTTCTCACAATATTTACTTCATATCTGGTTTCCGTTCCGGATCCACTACCCCTGATTTGCAGGCACTTATAATTAGCCTCAAAATTGACTCTTCTCAAGGCATCGAAATGGTTACAAACCTTTTCAAAGTAAACATCATCCATATAATTAACATCCTGCCATGCATCATAATGATTAAATAAGGTTTTTTTACCAATGAAGACATTCGGGCTGCAACTATGTCCAACAAGATGGAACACCGATATTTTATCCTCCAGACCTATTTTTTCATATGCTTCTACGATTTCCTGAAGTGAAGAAATTTGTATATCGAAATCTACAATAATTATGATGTCCCCTGTTGAATTCTCTATGGCAATCTTTCTTCCCAATCCCCTGGAACATCTTTGTTCGATTATTTTAATCCGATCTCCGTATTTTGAAAGTAATTCAGATGTCCTATCTGTAGACATTCCATCTACCACAACAATTTCATATTCAGTCGGTATCAATGGGCGTAGAAAGTCATTTACTATATCCTCTGAATTATATACAGTTACACAGATGGAATACCGCATGTTATGTGATTTTATAGGAATATTAAAGTTTATGCAGTGCAGTTGATTGTTTATTCAAACTTTTGAGTAACAATTTTCTTTTGAATTATGGAGCTAAAATTTTAATATAAACTTATTGATTTAACTATGTGAAAGACCAGCGAGAGTTTGACTATATTTTTATTCTGTGGGGAATACCACTGAGGAGTAAGCCAGGGGCTGTTAACAGGCAGATATATTCACTGGCAAGTAAATTGAGTATGGAGAAGAAAAAAGTCGGTATAATATTTGTTTCATATCATTCTGTAACAGAAAAATATAAAATAGATGAAGGAACCTGTTCATCATGCCGGCTGAAATTATTAATATCACGAATTCTTTATTCTAGGCTTTTATCTAGAATAATTCTTTACTTTTATAAAATAAAGAATAATAACCTGCTTGACCCTGAAATTAAATTGTTTACTTCTGGAATCTATCTGCCCGAATTAAAAGCAAGAAAAATAGTTACCAGTTACTGGTGGGCTGTTCTACTTGCAGGTGAGTTGTATCCCCATGAGGATATATATTTTATTGTATACCATGATTATTACAATGATATTATACATAGCAACAAAGAAAATCTACCGGAACTTGAAAAAGCATACAAATCTTCAAATTTAATCCTGGCAAATAAAGAATTAATAAAAAGATTTAATGGAAACTATCCATTAATAACAGAAGGAATAGATACTGAAAAGTTCAGATGCATTGATAATCTGAATAAAAAGGTCGATAACATGGTGCTTATACCCTTGCGAAATAATCCATTAAAGGGTGTAGAGTATGCCATACCCGCCCTGAAATTGATACATGATGAGTTCCCCGAAGCAAAAATAGTTGCCTACGGTGATTTTCAGGGAAATATTCCTGATTTTATTGACTTTAAACATGTGATATCGGATGAAATGCTCAAAGTATATTACTGTAAAGCCACATATTTTATTCTGCCTTCGGTAGTTGAAGGAATCCCTGAGCCACTTCTGGAAGCAATGGCAGGGGGCTGTGCATGCATCTCAACAACATGCGGGGGACCTCAGGAGGTTATAACTGATGGAGTTAATGGAATTCTGGTGCCAGTAAAGGATCCGCGGGCAATATTTATAGCCTTCAAAAAATTATACTCTAATAAGATATTGACTAGGTCTATTATGGATCGGGCTATGAAAACCATCGCCAATTATGATTTGAATAGAACATATGAAGATTTTATAAACGCTATAAACTTCTACCGAAATAAATGAAAATTAAAATCAAATTTGCATTTCAAGCAAATTTATAATTATTTTAAGATATTACTATATACTATATTTAAATATTAAATACTAGTAATACCTATAATATATACATTACAAACCAAAATATATGAATAGATATATTAACTAAAATAATATTATGATTAATGCGAAAAATTGTAATAATTAACTCTTCAGGAACTTATAGTGGTATTGGTCATTATTCATATGATTTGAGCAAGATACTGAATTGCCAATTGTATACCATAATTTACGATAATAAAAATGCTTCATATCCTGGAGAGACAGTTAATAGTTTTCTCCCACGGTTACCGGGGCGATATAAATTTAACATAAAATTTCAGAATATAATATTTAAAAAATTTATAAACAATATCCAGAACATAGATCATGATTTCATTCATTTTAGCTCTCAGGAAGTCCGCCCATTTAATTCTATTAATTCCTCTGTAACGATACATGATATACTTGGAATCACAGGTCAAAATAAAATTATAGAATATAATTTCAAAATCTATAAAAATTTTAAAAATGTCCTTTCAGTGTCTAACCACGTTAAAAATCGATTAATAGATTTGGGATTTGATAGTAATATAAAGGTGATATGGCCTGGTATAAAGAATTTTTATAAGTTGAAGGATAGGGCAAATATTCGAAAGGAGTTGAATCTACCGGCTGATAAAATACTCCTTTTAAGTGTTTCTGACTCCAGGCAGAGAAAAAATCTGGGGTTTCTAAAGGAGTTGGTTGATAAAATGGGAGATGAATATAAACTTATTAGAATAGGTTCTCCTGTTGGAGATAGCATTACATTCAACAACGTAGACTCTGTAACACTGAATAAAATATATAATGCCTGCGATATGATGGTATATCCTTCAACTGAGGAGGGATTTGGATATCCCATGGCTGAAGCCTTTATGACCGGTTTGCCAGTTGTGGCCTCTAATATAGAAATATTCCATGAAGTTGGAGGGAAGGCAGCTTATTTATGTGATTTGAACATTGATGAATTCAAATCCGGAATAGAAGAAGTATGGAATAATAGGGATCAATATGCGAAAAGCTCACTGGAAAGGTCTAAGATGTTCGACTATAATCTATATACATTAAATGTAATAAAATACTTTAACTCACTAATCAATGAGTAGGCATTGTTTTGGATGCAACTCAGATTATAATATTAATAATTCTGGTTATGATTATAATTACACCAGGAAATATCTGATTCCTGTATATTAATGTAAATTACATCCATTAAATAAAATGCATTATGATTAAAATAATAAATTATTTAGGTTAAATAAAGATAATGTATGGTTTTATTCAGCCCATTCCCAGATGAATAAAAGGTACCTTACGGTTAATCCATGCAGCAGCTCATCTTGGAAACATCCCTGATGAATGCCTGTCCTGCTATCTTTATAGATTCCGCTACCGTGGGAAATACATGAACTGTATCTATCAAATCCTCATATGTAAGTCCATGCTTTATGAGCTGGACAGCTTCAGTGATAAACTCTGCTGCATAGGGTGCTATTACCTGCACACCCAGTATCTTTCCATCCTCGGCAGCCAGTATTTTTGCAATACCGGTGTATGAATGAAGGATATTTGCTTTAACTACATTATTTATATTTATGATTCTTACCTTGAAGCTTCTTTTTGCTGTAACCAGCTCCTTCTCAGTATAGCCAACAGAGGCAACATTTGGCTCTGTAAATACAACCCATGGCACTTCATTCAGATTTATTGCCTTCTGACCACCAAGTATATTCTCAACTGCAATTACCCCTTCCTTTCCCGCAAGGGTCTCCAGCTGCAAGGATTGCCTCACACAGTCCCCTGCTGCATAAACTCTCTTGTTTGTTGTCCTGAGATGCTTATCCGTAACTATGCCGTTTTCAGTTGATATTCCGGCTGCATGGAGATTCAATTTTGCTATATTTGGCATCCTTCCGGTTGATATAAGTATGGCATCGAAGCCGGTGAACGTACCTGTCCAGGTATATATATCTTTCTTTCCATCCACTGTTTTTATTTCATGGTAGTTTACTCCTAAATGGAATACAACACCATTATCCCTCATGGCCTTGAGGAGCTCACCGGTAATGTCATCATCAAAGCCCTTCAGAATTCTATTGTGCCTGTTGAACACATGAACATCTGATCCGAAATTGGATAAGGCATAGGCAAACTCCATGGCTACTTCTCCTGACCCGAAGATTGCTATCTTTTTTGGAAGCTCCCTGGCATTCCAGATGGTATCACTGGTAAAATAATCATCAAGCCCCGATATGTCCGGTACGAAGGTTTTAGACCCTGTAGCTATTAAAAAGTTTGTTGCCTTGATTTCACGTCCGCTGACAATCACCGTATCCTCATTGATAAAGCTGGCTTCTCCCTCTATCAATTCAACATTTTTGAAATTATCAATAACATCAGTATATTTTCCTTTCCGCTCCTCATCCACAAATTTGTTGAGCGATTCCATGAATTTACCGAAATCAAGTTTTGCATTGCCTGATATTCCCGCATATTTTTCATGATTTGCTTCATAGTATGTTTTTGACGCCTCAATCATCAATTTAGAGGGCACGCATCCTACGTTTACGCATGTTCCACCCAGGGGACCATTCCCTATGAGTGCAATGTGCATCT
>JAKAAT010000030.1 GCA_021802205.1 Thermoplasmata archaeon | reverse complement strand
TTCCGTCCTTTGCACTCTGGAATGCGTAATCTATTATTTCCTCAGGCGTGGTGAAGTCAGGTTCACCGATTCCGAAGTTATATATTGTCTTGCCTGCCGCCTTTAATTCAGCAGCCTTATTTGACATGCTAACAGTTGCTGATTCATTGATTTCATTAACCCGGGATGATACCATGATGGTTTATATCCACATGGCTTAAATATTTGTTGTGGAGTATTCTGAATGAATTTTTACCATGATTGTGTTATTCAGAAAGAACGTTTAAGTTAAAATAAAATTTCTATTTTATATTGATAATTTTTAATATGATATTTAAATATTAAATAATTTATAAAGTTTATAAAGTAATATATTTATTAATAGATACATACTTTATAATTATGGCAAAAAATGTAATAATTAGCGGTGGCTCACGGGGACTTGGAAAATCACTTTCAGAAAAAATGTTTGAAATGGGCTACGGTATCTCAACATTTTCCAGAACCATGGTTGATTCCGTAACACAGGGTGGTGAAAAAAATTTTATCACGACCGGTGCGGATATAAGGTATGAAAATGACATACTGAGGGTACTTGAAAGAACAAAGTCTATTGCAGGAGATGCAGACATCCTGATACTTTCAGCAGGAACTGTTACAAGAACAGAGGATATTCTCCATGGTAATGTTATGGCCATGAGAAAAATTTATGAGACAAATGTTTTTGCAAACTTCAATTTAATGACAGCAGCAATGGGATATTTTAGATTGAAAGAAATTGTTTTCATAACATCTGATGTCTCTACCAATAATTATCCTGGCTGGGGTATATACGGTTCATCCAAGGCAGCTATGGATTATATTATAAAACAGGCTTCCATGGAAGAACATGATACACAGTTTTTGAGCATAAATCCAGGAGATATGGATACTGAAATGCACAGGGAGGCAGAACCCGGATCCCATGGTTCAGAGTTAATATCCGCTGATGAGGGTGCTGATAATGTTTTATCAATTATCATGAAAGAGATGGGGATATGAGAAGCATGAAGAATATATTTGAATTGTCAGGGGTAAAATATGGGATTCCCGCTGAATATAAGGGAACTGGGAGAGATGACGTGAAACTTCTATCAATAGACCCTATATCGGGAAAATATAGCAGGACAAAATTTGCCGGTATTGGAAATCATCTCAGTTCAGGAGATACTCTGGTATTCAACAATAGCATGATAGTGCCCTCATCCTTCAAACTATATTCCACAAGGCAGAAAAAATATGTGACGGTAAATATAGGATACAGTGAAAGTGGTTACATAGCGGAATTCCGTGATATAAATAAAGCAGTAGAGAAAGGAGAAAGATTCATTTTTTCAGACATGTCTTATCTGGAAGCGGGTGAACCTTTAGAACAATTTCCCAGGTACCGGAATATAATTTTATCTGATAATTTTAATCTGGAAATCGAGGAAAAGGCAATTGGACGGTATATAAAATATGAAGATAGAATGCCAGATTTTCCGGAATCGACCTACAGGAATGTTTACGCCACCGTGCCCGGGTCTGTAGAATATCCATCTGCATCCCGTCCATTTACTGAATATATCATTGATGAATTAAAAAGGAAGGGAGTCAATATGGTCAATATAACATTGCACTGCAACCTCGGGTCACTGGATGCAACGGAATTTACCGGGAAAGGTAGACTTCTTCCTGAATATTACACTGTATCTGATGAATCTGCATTTATACTCAATAGGGCATTGGAACTGGGCGGAAGAATAATAGCCGTTGGTACTACTGCAGTAAGAGCCATGGCAACTGTATACGATGGCAGATTCAATCCAGGCAGTGGTTATACAGATATTTTCATAAATCAAAATACGGAAACCGGCGTGGACGGCCTCATAACAGGAATGCATGATCCCACAACATCCCACATAAAACTGCTGGAGGCCTTTGTTGATATAAGCCTGCTGGAAAGTGCCTATGAAACTGGGATAGATTCCGGCTTTGCCTGGGAGGAGTTCGGCGATTCAACTATGATCTTGCCACACTTAAAACATAAGATTAAATAGTATTACCGTTGCGAAATTATTTACTCTTTTACCAAGTATATACTAAAATGTTATATATAAATAGTAGTTAAGTATATTTAGTGAATATTATGAAAAGTAAAAAGGTAATGCTTTTGCTAATTACAGTATCAGTCATAGCTATGGTTGGTACTGGATTATATGGAGGTTTTCAAACTGTGCAAACCCCTACCAATGCGCCGGCTTCAACCAGCAGTTCCCCGACAGGAACCTTATACCTATCCCCAGGACCGTCTCCTGCCTTTACAGATAATTTTAATCCTTTCAATGTCTGGTCCCCTCCGGCCGGGATAATGTCCCTGTTTTATGAACCTTTATTGCAGATAAATACGTATAATGGAACAGTTATACCATGGCTTGCAACAAATTACACATGGGATCATAACAATATGCAGCTCGTTCTTCAACTCCGGCATAACGTCCAATTCAGCAATGGTATGGCTTTCAATTCCAGCGATGTTGTGTATATGTTCAACGAACAGAAAACTCTATTCGGAGATTGGGGCAATATAGATAACATCACCGCGGCTGGACCCTATACTGTTGATTTCAACTTTTCAAAGGAAAATACACAGTGCTTGTTCTATATAGGTTCTACATTTATGGTACCGGCACAGCTGTGGAAGGGAGTAAGCGACCCACAGGACAAAGTTGTAACTGATCCCATAGGAACCGGGCCCTATGTACTTTCGAGTTTCAGCGGACAGAAAATAGTTTTAACAGCCAATCCCCATTACTGGCAGGCAGGTGAACCACATATAAAGAATGTAGTGTATGTGGATTATACAAGCAATTCGGCACTTACCCTTGCTCTTCAGGACGGACAGGTTCAGTGGGCATCAGTATTTGAACCTAATATAACAACTCTATTGACTTCCAAGAATCCTAATGCGCATTACTGGTTCCCTCCAGGCCAGCCTGTTACACTTATAACAAATGATAATATATATCCACTTAACCTGAGTTATTTTAGACAGGCTATCAGTCTTTCAATAAACAGAACTGAAATATGCAAGGTAGGTGAATATGGTTATGAGAGGCCTGCAAATGCTGCGGATATATTAAATCAGCAGTTATTTTACCTTAATTCCACAAACAAAGCTAAGGCAAGTGAACTATCTGAATTTAATCCAACTGCAGCACTTAAGCTTCTTGAAGACCATGGATTTACCATGAAGAGTGGAAGGTTGTATGAGCCTAATGGAACTGAATTACCAACAATTAATTTAATATCTGTAGCAGGTTACACTGACTGGGATACGGATATTTCAATAATCGCATCTAATCTTAAGGACATAGGCATAAAGGTGACAATACAAACCCCTACATTAAGCAGTGTTGATAGCGATGTTGCGGAGGACAACTTCCAGATGGCAGAGGTTACAGTAACCGGTATAGGTCCGAATCCATGGTATGATTACTCCGGATTAGTAGGTAAAATTGTACCCCCGGGAACAACAGCATATAACAACGAAGAAAGATGGAACGATACAGGAACAGGATTCCAGACATACTTCAATGAATTCCCCACGGTAGCCAATGTAAGTCAGCAGGATAAAATATTGAATGATATGGCTGGTATTGTATTAAATCAGATGCCGGTTATATCCCTAGTGTACTCAGCCGACTGGTATGAATATGTAAATAGCAGTATTAAGGGATTCCCGGATCAGAATAATCCCTACGGTATACCAATGCCATGGTATCCAGGTCCTATGGAAATAGTCATGCTGCACCTTTATGAGTCAAGTACAACACCAAGCCATGCGAATCCGTATCTGGATTATGAAATAGGAGGCGGAATAATAGCGGCAATAGCAATCGTTGGCTCATTAGCACTATACACAAGAAAAAGAAGGAGGGAAAAAGATTAATTGTGGTGTGAATGATAATTCCATATAAATATATTTTAAAGAAAACTGCTGCGTTTGTTGCGGTTCTGTATGGAGCCATAACATTAAATTTTATTTTACCTAGATTAATACCCGGTGATCCTGCCGAAACTGTATATTCTACTATTATAAGAGAAGGCGGAGGAAGCGTCAGTCCCAGATATTTACACCAACTTGCAGCAGAATATGGTATATCAAATGCACCGATGTATGTGCAATATTATAATTATCTAGTTGACCTTGCCCATGGAAATCTAGGTATTTCTGTAGCTTTTTTCCCGGAACCTGTTTCTTATATTTTATATCATGCACTGCCATGGACACTCCTTCTTGTAATATCATCAATAGCGATTTCGTTCTTTGTTGGCAACAGAATGGGAAGATATGCAGGAATACATAGAAACTCTATTAAGGATCTATCAATGGATATGTTTGCAATGTTCATGGCTTCATTTCCAGCATTCGTTTTAGCATTTATAGTCCTTGACATATTTGCCCTGGATATCAAGCTTTTTCCCATTGGAGGAGCGTACAGCATCTATGTGAATCCGGGGTTTAATATTCCTTTTATAATCAGTGTAATTTACCATGCCGTGCTTCCGGTACTTACAATTATACTTACATCGTTGGGAGGTTGGGAGCTCGGAATGAGAAATAATATTATACCAAATATAAATAGTGACTTTATAAGCTATTCTGAAAATTTAGGATTCAAAAAATATCAGGTAAATCAGATTGCATACAGAAATGCCATACTGCCAAACCTGACTGGATTTGCCATGTCTGTAGGTCTTTCGGTTAGCGGGGTCATAATAGAAGAATCAATTTTTTCCTATCCTGGTGTTGGACTTTACATGATAACGGCAATTGATGATCTTGATTATCCTTTAATTCAGGGAATTTTCCTGATGGTTATAATAGCTGTCCTTGTAGGTAATTTCATTGTCGATATACTTTATGGGTTTTTTGATCCCAGAATCAGACAGGAGAGTGAGTGAAAATGGAAGAACAAGAGGTAATAAAGGATAATAAAAGTCTGCTTGGCAAGATAATTAACCCGCTTAAAATACTGCTTTCAAACGGAAAGGCTAAGGCCGGGTTCATAATGCTGGTGGCTCTTATTTTATTTGCTATTCTTGGTCAATTCTTTTCACCTTATAATCCTACAAAATATGAATTTGCACGTGGAATGCCACCCAGCTACGCACATTTACTGGGAACAACCATTTACGGGCAGGATGTTTTCTCACAATTATTCTACGGTGCTGCGCCCACTCTCATGGTCGGTTTTGCTGTTGGAGTTCTTGGAACACTTATTTCCATAGCCGTAGGAATTTCAGCGGGCTTTGCATCTGAACGTGTTAACACTGTTATTACCGGAATTATAAATATATTTTTGATCATACCCGGTGTTCTGCTTATAATGCTCTTCGGGTCATTTTTCCTTGGGCTTCACCAGTCACTTGGATACTTACCGACAATACTCATACTGATAATAACAGGATGGGCATTCGGTGCAAGAACGTTTAGGTCCATAACACTCTCCATTGCAAAAAGAGATTTTATACTCTCATCAATACTAATAGGTGAATCAAGGCTCAGTATTATTTTCCGGCAGATAATCAGGGCAATATTTCCGGTTATTATATCCAATTTTTTCTTTACGGCCATGTACGGAACCATGGGATTAACCTTTGTGGAATATCTTGGGGTTGGGAATTTATTGCAGGTTAACTGGGGAACCATGCTTTACTGGGCCATAAATAATGAGGCATACCTTACAGGCATGTGGTGGTGGATTTTACCTCCCAGCTTCATGATTTCCATCCTAATGTTTTCGTTTATACTCCTGAACTTTGGTATGGATGAAATAGGAAATCCATCACTTAGAAGGTTTAAAAGTAAAAATAAGAATGAAAATAAAAAAATTATAGGTGATCTGGATGTCAATATTGAGAACTGAAAATTTATCTAAAACATTTATCTCTAGGCACGGTATAATAGCCGCTGAAAAAACAGAAGCATTAAAAGATATAAATATACGTCTTGAAGAAAAAGAACTAATAGGAATAGTAGGAGCAAGTGGCAGTGGAAAGAGTACGCTGGCAAAGCTCCTGGTATTCCTTTATAGACCCACGGGTGGAAAGATATACTATATGGATGAAGATATTACAAAATACAGGGGAAAAGACGTAAAGAAATACAGAAAGAAAATACAGATGGTATTTCAGGATCCATATGCATCTCTTGATCCAAACCATAGTGTGGAATGGCATATAAAAAGGCCGCTTATACTTTCCAGATACAACGGAGACCTTGATAATAGAATTGACGAACTTCTAGATATGGTTACTTTGAACAAATCGTACAGGGCAAAATTTCCTCATCAGCTTTCCGGAGGGCAGAGACAGCGAGTCTATCTAGCCAGAACTCTGGCAGTTTCTCCAGAAGTACTCATAGCGGATGAACCGGTTTCCATGCTGGATGTATCTGTGAGAATTGAAATTTTAACACTTCTGCAGAGGATAAAGGAACAGCTAGGAATAAGCATAATATATATCACACATGATTTGAATACTGTGAGTATGATAACCAGCAGGCTTTATGTGATGCATCAGGGTATGGTAGTGGAAAATGGGGATACCGACTCTATAATCAACAGACCATCCAATGAATATACCAGGAAACTCATTGCTGCAGCCCCAAATCCGTATAAAAGAATATAGGTGAAAACGTGTACAATAGCTACGATAAAATAATGGAGGTCAATCATATAAATGCCGGATATGAAAGTGAAAATGGTTATATTTCTGTATTGAAAGATGTCAGCCTCACTGTAAATAGGGACATAATACTGGGGATTGCAGGGGAATCAGGTTCCGGTAAAAGCACACTGGCGGCTGTATTGTACAATTCCTTCAGATATCCAGGGACAATACGTTCAGGTGAAGTAATATTCGATGGGAAAAACCTGTTAAAAATGAAACCCAATGAGCTGAGAAAATTAAGAGGTACTGAAATATCTTTTATTCCACAGGCGGCAATGAATGCACTGAATCCGGTAAAAAAGATAAGGTTGCAGTTTTACGATATGATGATAGCCCACAACATTAAGGAAAATGATTTTGATAGTAAAATTTCATCCTCACTGGAACTTGTAAGATTACAGGAAAATGTGCTGGACAATTTTCCACATGAGTTATCCGGTGGAATGCGGCAGAGGGTTGTTATAGCCATGTCACTTTTGCTTTCTCCAAAATTCATTATACTGGATGAACCTACCACCGGACTGGACGTCATGGTGGAACATGATATATTACTGGATATAAAGAAGATTCAGAGAACTCTTGGCCTGACGATAGTTTTTATATCCCATGATCTCCCGATTCTCTTCGGAATTTCAGATGCAATAGTAATGATGTATGGAGGTGAAATAGTTGAGTCGGGGGACTACGAAGATCTTCTCAGGAATCCCGCCCATCCATATACGTATCAGCTATTGAAAAGCATACCTCTCATAGGAACCAAGATCGATAGCAGCATGATTATGAAAGGTATTGCAATAGACTTCAACCACATCCCTCACGGATGTTATTTTCATCCAAGATGTAATTTTGCCGTACCAAAATGTTCTGATATTCATCCCGAGTTGAAGCAGACAGATGGAAAAACCCATCTTTATAGATGCAACCGCTATCCTGAATGGAGCAGAAATGCTAAACTTGAGGCAATAGGAACTTAATAATATTATTCATTTTTACGGGCAAATTCCCTGGATTGGTAATATGATATGATTTAAAGCACAAATTATTATATTTATTAATAATATATAAAACATGGCAGAGGAAATATTTTCAAATCTATCAAGATTTGGATTATCAAATTACGAAATAAAACTTTACAGGGCTTTACTTATATATGGCCCAAATACTCCTACAGGAGCTGTCAAACTTGCAGGAGTGCCACAACCGCGAGTTTACGATCTTTTCAATTCACTCCAGGAAAAAGGTTTTGTTGATGTAATAACTGGAAAGAAACATTTATACAGGGCCGTTCCAGTGGATACAGTAATGCAGAAAGAAATACTGTGGATTGATAATTATGCAAAGGAACTAGATGAATATGTAGAAAATAATACTGCTATTGTGCCGGTAAAAGATCCATATATATGGTTCGTAAAGGGAAATTCCAATGTCGAGGACCGGATAAAATCCATGGTATATTCAGCAAAATATGAAATAATCATGGCATTATCATTTAAATCGTATCAGTATATAGCTGGCATTATACAGAGACAGTTAAGAAAAGGAATTACTGTGGGAATTGTATTATTTAATGACACCCCCGAAAGTGCATTACGTGAAATACCGGGCGGAGTGATCCTTAAGTACATTGATGGTAGACCACTGGAAATAGTCATGGTTGATAGGACCTTTGTCCTTTCAAATCTCAAAGGCGGAATTGACAACAGTGATTATGCAATATATCTTGAAGAAGATCAATTATTACATGCTCTCAGTTATTATTTTTATTATGAAATATGGAACCCGGCAGAATATCTTAAATATCCAGAAAAAACAGTATATTACACACTCACCAATATCTGGTTTGCCTGTGATATAATAGATTATTATCTTAAAAACGGGATAGGTCTAAAATGCGAGCTTCATGGGGTAGATAGAAATGGGGAAATAAATATCACAGGAGACATAATTAAAACGGAAAGAGTGAACGGAAAAAAACAATCGTTTTACATAGATTCGGGAGGTAGATTATATTCAGTAGGCGGTAAATCAGCGATTTATGAGGATATAAAACTTATAAGTGTAGTTATTACCCGGGAAATATCAAAATAATGATTGTAAGTATATATCAGATTACTTATCTCCATAGTATATCGAAAATTCTTAATAATCAGTATATATTAAACTTATTATGTTTGACAGGAATTTTAAATTTGGATTTTCAGAATGTGGTTTTCAATTTGAAATGGGCATATCGGATGAGGATAAAAATTCTGACTGGTACTTATGGGCAAACAGCAAAAACAATGCTCTGAATCATTATGTTTCAGGAGATAAGCCCCAGCATGGAGTTGGGTACTGGGATAAATTCAGGGAAGATCATGAAAATGCCAAAAATCTCGGCATGAATGCAGGAAGACTTGGCTTGGAATGGTCGAGAATATTTCCACAAACCACAGAGGATATAGAAGCCCATGTAATTATAGAGGATGGTACTGTAAAGCATGTTGATATTGATAATGATACGTTGGAAAGTATGGACCGAATCGCAAACCAGAGTGCGATAGCACATTACTCTGAGATTTTTTCTGACTTCAAAGAGAGATGTAATTTTCTCATTATAAACTTATATCACTGGACTGTCCCATTATGGCTGCATCATCCCTCAGAATCAACAGGAAACGCCATCGGAAACTGTTTTGATAACCGTAAAATAATAGAATTTGCAAAATATGCAGCATTTGCAGCATGGAAATTCGATAAATATGCAGATAGGTGGTGTACCATGAATGAACCAAATATGGTTTATCAGGGATGCAGTGTTGACCGTTCACTGAAGCAGGTTACAGAAAATAGGGAAAAGTTTGCAACAGGGCATGCCAGGGCCTATGATGCAATAAAAAGCATAAGTAAGAAGCCAGTGGGTATAATATTTGCCAATGGAGATATAATGCCATTGAGAGAAGAAGATGTGGAAGTGTCACAGCGTGCAAAATATATTAACAGATACTCATTCTTTGATTCTATCATCAAGGGGAAATCAGAGGGCATTTACTCTGATGGAGTAAAGCATGATAACAGGGATGACCTGAAAAACAGAGTGGACTGGCTCGGATTAAATTATTATAGTAGGGATGTTGTTCAAAAAGATAATAGTGATTATGGGTTCACAGTTGTCAGGGGTTACGGGCATTACTGTCCTGATATGGAGAAATCACTGGATGGCAATCCAGTCAGCGATACTGGCTGGGAAATATATCCTGAGGGTATATACAATATAATCCGTGATTACTGGGAAAGGTATGGCATACCGATTACTATTACGGAGAATGGGCTTGCCGATGAACAAGACCGTTACAGATCATACTATATATCATCACATCTTGATAATGTTGAGAGAGCAATAAATGATGGTTACAAAGTCGAGGGTTATCTTCACTGGGCCCTGACAGATAACTTTGAGTGGGCATCGGGCTTTTCAAAAAAATTCGGACTTTTTTCAGTAAATATGAATACAAAGGAAAGAACCATGAGGAAAAGCGCATTAACACTGAAAAAAATTATTGAAACAGGTGAAATAAACAGTGTTGAATAAAATCTATTTTGCATGTTTAACCCTGATATAATTAATAGTGTAAATTTCAGAACATTTTATTATTCAATAAATAACTCGAAATATTTTTACCTAAATGTTAATATTGTAATATTCAATGATTAATCCAGTGAAGGATATACAGATATTGAAAGATGTTTTTATTTCGGATTTATACTGTGTCTACCTGCAGGATATTTCTGCAGTAGTCATATCAGACCTGCACCTGGGCTTCGAGGAGGAGATGAACTTACATGGACTATTTCTCCCAAGATTGCAGAGGGATCATGTTGAGAAAATGGTAGATAGCATTCTGGAAAGATATTCTCCATCCAAAATTATCATAAATGGTGACTTCAAGCAGGAATTTTCCAGGAATCTCCCACAGGAATGGGATGATGTCAACCATTTCATCGACAGGTATAAAAGTGAAGTAGATTTGATTTTTATCAGGGGAAACCATGACAATTACCTGATGACCATCCTGAAATCCAACGGGCTCGAGCTATACGATTATTATGAGACAGAAAAATATTACATATACCACGGAGACAGGGACATGTCGTTCAGGAAGCTCACACTGCTTGGGCACGAACATCCTTCCGTTGTGCTCAGAGATGAGATCGGAAGTGTATTCAAGATACCGGCATTTGTCTACAACAATGATGATAAAATACTGATTACACCAGCTATGAGCTTCTTTTCATCAGGCACGGATGTATCAGACTCTTTATTAAATAATGAACATTTCACACCTGTTTTAAAAAATGTATCAAAGAAATTCCGAGCATATGGAATTACAGAGGATTTCGGCCTTCTGGATTTTGGCTATGTGACAGACCTATCCCAGAAGATTTAATTTTTTATTCAAGCTTTCTTTCTCCTGGTCCCCTGTAAATTGCCCTGGGTCTTATTAACCGCTCCTGTGTTTCAACGTATTCTGTAATGTGCGCCAGTATGCCCGATACCCTGGAAAGACCGAACAAAGTAGTAAACATATCAACGGGGAAACCTATTGCTTTAAAAACTATGCCGGAGTAAAAATCCGTGTTTGTATATATTCCCCTGGAGCCAAAGGCTTTAACTCCAGTTTCCTCAAGTTTTTTGGCTGTTGCAAGTATATTTTTTTCTTCATTGGTGGCTGCAAGCATATCTGCATATTTTTTAAAAGTCTTCAATCTCGGGTCGTATGTCCTGTAAACCCTGTGCCCGAAGCCCACAAGCCGTCTCTTTCCGTTTATGATATTATCATTGAACCATTTATCAACCTTTTCAGGGCTTCCTATTTCCAGGAATTGCCTGTATGCCCCCTCTGCAGCTCCACCGTGAAGTGGCCCCCTCAATGCAGTTACAGCCGATGCCAATGCAGAATACATATCAGAAAGTGTTGATGCTGTAACTAATGCTGCAGTAGTTGATGCAGGTATTTCATGGTCCATGTACAGTATGAGTGCAGAATCCATTGCCTTTATCCTGTTTTTATCTGCTTTGCCAAAGCATGCCCTCAAAAATGTTTCTGAATATGTTTCATATGGATCAGGATCGATAATACTGTCCCCTTCCTTGATCCGGTATATATTTGCAACCATGGAAAGCACCTGCCCGAGTATTTCAGGAATTTTGTCCCTATCATTTTCCTTACTGTACTTATAATTCAATTCCTCCGATGCCTTTGCTGAAAGCAATGTCTGCAGCATGCCAAGTGCATCTGATTTCTCCGGCATGGCAAGAAGTATATTTTTTAAATAATCAGCAAGAACAAGGTTTGAGTTGATTCTATCCCTGAATTCCATTAATTCCTTAGAATCTGGAAATCTGCCAAAGAGCATCAGATATGATACGGCTTCAAAGGATGATTTTTCAGCCAGCTCATTGATATCGTATCCACGGTAACGCATGATTCCCTTGTTTCCGTCTATATATGTCAGTTCAGTATATTTTATGTAAACATTTTCTAATCCAGGGCTTATTTCTTCCATGTATTGTAATGCATTAAATATATAAAAGCTTAAACACTCTTCCGGAAATCCATTATATTTCCATGCCCGGGCAGAATAAGGCAATGCATTGATTCTATATCTTTTACGGATTTTTCGGCCATGGCTGGAGCTGCTGAAAACGCCTTGTTGTATCCTGGCTTGCCATGCAAATTGACAGCGGCATCCCCTGAGAATATGATATTCTCACCAGCTATTGTATAGGACGTTGAATCCCTGGTATGTCCCGGAGTTTTCATATAATTTATTCCCTTAAAGGACATTTCAGATACAGGTTTTATTTCCTTTACCGATTTTGCATGGATTATCATTGAAGCGATCTTGGGCATCAATGGTTTTGACGGGATTTTCTCAACTCCGGATATAATATTCGCTTCATTCGAAGGAACGTATATTTCCATATGGTACCTCGAGTATATTGATAACAGGCCGCCCACATGGTCAGGGTGGTAATGGGTTATCAGTACAGCGTCCGGCCTGATTTTATTGCTTTCAAGGTATGCAACAATCTTTCTCCCTGAACCGGGAGTTCCGGCATCCACTATGATTTTTTCACCGTTAAAATTGACAAAATAGGAATTTGCCATGGTATTATCTATTCGATCAATATTGTCAGAAACTTTCATATAATATATAAGGACATTATAATAATAAAGTTATCCTTTGAAACTATTTTTTGTCTGCAATAGTTTTGTCGAAGTTCTGGTAAAAATCGTAGTTGATTACCTCGTATTGTTCATTCCTGGTCATAATATTATTTATTATTTTCTCCTGATTTCCATCCCTGATCAGTGCATCCAGTGCGTCATCCATAGCCTTTGCAGCAATCCTGAAGAGTGTTACTGGAAATATAACTATGCGGTATCCCATTTTTCTGAACTCCTCCGCCTTTATGAATGGTGTTTTCCCGAATTCGGTCATATTGGCAAGCAATGGAAAATCAGTATTTTCTGCAAAGTATCTGAATTCATCACGGTCAAGCAGTGCTTCCGGGAATACTATGTCTGCTCCTTCCCTTACATAGGTTTTTGCCCTTGATAGTGCATCCTCCATGCCATTTACTGCCCTGGCATCTGTCCTTGCTATGATGAGTGTGTCTTTTCTTGCAGCCTCTGCGGCACGGATCTTCTCAACCATATTATCCTTCGGAATAACCTCCTTACCATTGAGATGGCCGCATCTTTTAGGTGATACCTGGTCCTCGATCTGTATTGCAGAGGCCCCTGCTTCCTCCAGGAGCTTTACTGTGCGGTAAACGCTCAGTGTTTCCCCGAAGCCGGTGTCAGCATCCACTATTATGGGAATGTCTGTTATTTCGTGGATGGCCCTCACCATGGATACAAGCTCTGTAAGGGTTATTACGCCCAGATCTGGCAATCCCATGGAAGCGGTCAAACCACCGCCGGAAAGATAAACTGCTTTGAAACCTTTCCTCTTGGCAAGCAGGGCTGAAAATGGATTGTAAACTCCTGGAACTGATAGAAAATCATTGTCAAGAAGGTTAGACAAGTTCACTCACCTCACGATCTTCCATGGTCCACAGAGCCTTCAGGGAATCGGTCATGCCCGTTAATCTTACAAATTTGGATTCTATTTCCCGATCTGCCATGGGATTTTTATAGTGGCCTTTGGGAATCTCCACTGAGCTTTCGTGGGTTTTGCCACAGCATTTAACCTCGATCCTTACTGGAAGCTTCTCCGGATACTGTTCTGTGTATTCCCTTAATTCTGTTACCTTTATCTTTTCCATCAGGGATGTAATCTGTTTGTTTCTGATATCGTTGTAATTGTTAACCCAGAAGTCCTTGTTCAGAAGTGTTGAGGCAATGATGAATGGAAGACTGTGATCGGCTGTCTCCTTGTTTTCAGGATGCCATTTTTCAGGGTCTGCGAGTATTGAAACAGCTGCCTCATATGTGTAAACATTTATGGAATCAATATGATTGATATCTATATCATTCATAAGTTTCAAGGATGCTTCAACGGCTGCCATGGCATGATATTCCACCGGATATTTCTTAACATAGGTTCTCATTATTCCATCGGATTTATTACCCTCCAGCTTAGAGAAATCCATATCAGGTGCGATTATGTTTTTAAACCCAAGCTTTCCTGATAATGGCTCAGATGGGGATGTAAAGCCGTATAGTGTAGCAAGTGCTGCAAATACTGAATTCCTGGCACTGTTAGCAGCCGCCCCGGCCTTCCACATGGTAAGCTCTCCAACACGTGGCTGTCTCAGTGCCACATGTGGAACAACCGATATTGATATTGCATTGATTATCTGTTTTTCATTGAAATCCAGGAGTTTGGAAAGTGCGGCTGCCATTGCTATTTCCGTAAAATTAACGTGATCATAGCCCTTTGCCCTCAGGGATGTGGAATCACAGAGCCTCGTTCCGATCTCATAACCAACTGCAGTTGCAGTTATCAGATCCTTTCCTGTTTTATTGAATATTGATGCCAGGGATATGAGTGGTCCGAACATATCGCTGGGGTGCAGTGGCTCCTTGGATAAATATGTGTCATTGAAGTCCATATATCTTATAAATAATGAATTGAGAAATGCTGAATAATCAGGAGAGGATGTTCCCATTCCAATGATTTTAGCATTTCCAGGATATAAACCTATCATTTTCTTTATCTTCGATGCTGGAGGTGAATCCATGGATGAATATGCAACACCAAGTGCGTCAATGAACCTTCGCTTAACCTCGTGTTTCACATCATCGCTGATATCCTTATACGATGTTTTACTGATAAACCCGGCAATATTTTCTTCTATAGACATAGTGAATGATTACGTTTAACAATATATTGTTTTTTATAAAGAAATAGATAAGTCAGTACCGATAAATATATATGCCGAAAATAATTCCTTTATCCATTGACATATAAAAAAAATAAAAATGAACAGACAAAGGCGAACTCCAGCAGGCACGAAATAAAGCCAAAGAAGGAATTCTGGAAAAGCCGTCAGTTTATTTTCGGTGTTATAGCAGCAGTTATAATAGTTGTTATTGTAGTAATAGCAATAACAAATCCATTCTTCGCGGCTCCTGCAAGTATTTCTCCAGATAAATATTATAAAATAGCAGACCACGACCTGGTATCAAATGGAACCACAGGAATATATTTCATTTCATGGCTGGGATGCCCAATAGGCGCAACTGATTCCTGGGCACTGTACTATGCCATGAACAGCACCACTGATATATACAGCCATGTGGAGTATCATCAGGCATATAATCAGGATATATACGCAAATGCCGCCGGTACTGCTGGTCAGCCCGGTCTTCTATTCAAGGGAACTTTCAATTTCCAGTATAATGGAAAAACAGTAACATTTTATCCTTTATATATGTATAATCAAACAATGACCGGCACAGTGAATAATGGGAAAATAAGTGAAAGTCTGTCTTCCTACGGACTTACACTGATAAATTCCACATTTCCTCCGGCTGTTGCCAAGATGTTCACTAAGTATGCCTCAGATATAACCTATGATCACCATCTTGAAACAACCTTCATAATAACAGGACCCCACGGAGCATATATATTAAATTCTTTCATGTATGATGGTGGTATACTGGGTACAGGAACATGGACGAATAGTCCTGCCACCAACACATACTCACCATTTTCCCCACAATCTGTTATGGCCGGTCTGAGCAGTGATAGTACTATAATTTCTGCTGCCCACAGCTTCGAAACAAATCTTACTGCCGTACAGTAAGGAAAATAATATAATACTTAATTTTATAGGGCTTTATGCCGAAACTTTATCTTGTGGGCATCGGTCCCGGAAGCACTGAACTTATTGCCCCCATGGCAGTGAGAGCCCTGGAAAATTCAGATATAATCATGGGATATGAGAAATATACTGAACTCATAGAGAAATTGGTCAGGAGTAGATCAATTGAATCCGGTCCTGTTACGGGCGAACTGGAAAGAGCAAAAAAGGCCATAGAATATGTTTTAGAAGGGAAAACGGTAGCAATTATCTCCAGTGGTGATTCTGGCATATACGGCATGGCTGGAATAGTTATTGAATTTATAGCTGCACATCATTATGATATAGATATACAGATTGTTCCGGGAATTACTGCTCTGAATTCAGCAGGTTCTCTTTTAGGTGTGCCGTTCATGAACGATTTCTGCTCCATAAGCCTCAGTGACAGGCTCACACCGGAAAATGATATAATAAAAAGGATCGAAGCTGCTGCTAAGGGAGATTTTGTAACGGCACTTTACAATCCTGTGAGCTCAAGGAGAACCGAACTTATAAAAAAGGCAAGGGAAATAATGCTGAAATACCGTGATACTGATACTCCGGTAGGAATTGTCAGGAACGCCTACAGGGATGGGCAGGAAGTGAGTATATCAACACTTGGAAATTTCCTGGACATACCAATGGATATGTTTACCATTGTAATAATCGGGAATTCCGGGACATATAAGTATGGAAAATATATGATAACACCCAGGAATTATACAAATAAATATGAACTGTGATACATATGTTTGCAGAGGAAACAAATGGACTTGTAAAGATCGAAATAGGTGAGAGGAGGCTTTCACTGAATATGGACTCCGATATGATTTATTATTCACTTGCTGACAGGACTTACAGGAGAACAAGAATGAACGATATCATCGAATTAAGATATGCAAACGGTAAGAGAGAGGCAAGGGTTCTGGAAGAACATGAAAAACCCGGGATTGTTTCAGCATTTTACCATGATGTGGAATTGGCTTCTTTGCAATATCCGGAACTGAAAAAATATGTAAAGGATTATAATTTCCTTGCTTCAAGGGGAAACGGACTCAGGAGAATATATGGAGGAAGAATTCCCATAGTACCGCCTGACAGGTATTTTTCATTATACATTAAAATATCCGAAGGATGCCCATGGAACAGATGTTCATTCTGCAACCTCTACAAGGACAGGAAATATATGCCATTGAAGATGGATCAAATCAAAAAGGAAACGGAAGAATTGAAGGCATTTTTCAGGAACTCCATGATGGCAATGAACGGAATATTCCTTGGTGATGCAAATGCAACAAGCATGAATTCACATGATCTGGAAGAAATTTTGATGTATCTTAAAGAGGAATTCAGTATGCCATTCTATGCATTTTCAGACGCATTTACAACACCCTTAAAAAATACTGATTTTCAGAAACTCCATGATCTGGGCATGAAGAGGATATATATTGGAATTGAGAGTGGAAATCCCGATATTTTAAGAATGCTTAATAAAAAAATGGACCTTGATGTGGCAAGAGATTTTATAGGGAAAATCAGGGATGCAGGAATAAACGTTGGCCTTATTGTAATGTCTGGATTCGGGGAGGAGCATGTAAAGAGCACAACCAATTTCCTTGATTCTATTGAATATTCAAGGGGCGATATAGTATATATATCACCTGTAAAGGAATACGGGAACTTCCATGAGATACTTCTGAACAATGGCATTCAGGAAGATAAGGGAATAGCTATAAAAGAATATGAAGAAATAAGGGGTTCTCTGAGGTCCGGGCTAAAAATACCGGTGGTGGTGTACAGCCTGGACGAGGCAATGTACTGATTTATGGTTCTGGAGCAAGTGAATACAGGCAGGCAGGGTCAGGAGCGAATAGGTCTCCGTAGCGGGCATAGGCTCTAGATCTGGAACCGCCGCAGGAATCTGACCAGTTGCATGTACCGCAGGCACCGCCGAAGTTTTTATTGTCCCTAAGTTTTATGAGTGTTTCACTGTTCCTGTAGATATCTGCTATGCTCTTCTCCTTTACATTGCCAACTTTATAGGGTACAAAGCCACTGGGGTATACATCTCCATTGTGTCCCACGAATATGATTCCCTTGCCATCCCTTGTGTTTGAGAGCCTGGGTGGTATAGTCTTTCTATCGGGAAGCCCGAGAAGGCCTATGGTTTCATCGATGAGACGATAATAGAGTTCTCCTGAATAGTTGTCATATCCATCATCAACGCATCTCCTAAATATGGGTGATTCTACAGTTCTGATTACCATTCCGTAATTCATTGCAAACACAAGCCAGTGGTTTACATCCTCGAATTCCTCCGGTGTTAGTTCTTCCGAGTCTATTCCCCGACCTGTCTGGATAAGGAAGAACACTTCCCAGGTTTTTACATTGCTGTCCAGGAGAAGCTTCAATAGTCCAGGAAGCTGGTGAACATTTTTCTTCATGACAACAGAATTTATCTGGAGTTTCATGTGTTTGTCATTGAGTAACTGTATTTTGTCCATAGTTTTTTCATAGATGCCTGAACCCCGGAGCCAGTCGTGCATTTCCATATTACCGTCAAGTGACAGGGAAGCCGAGAGAACGTGATGCTGTTTGAAATAATCAACTCTTTCAGGAGTGAGAAGATCTGTTACTG
>JAKAAT010000093.1 GCA_021802205.1 Thermoplasmata archaeon | reverse complement strand
ACACTCAAAATAAGTTGAAAGGTTAAATATCCTTTAGTAATAAACTAAAAGTGAAAACCGGGGGAAATAAACTTCTATTAATAAACATGGTAATGCTTCTATCTGTTACATTTACAATGAGATCATCAACCAACATGCTCATGACCGTGGTCCCTGTGTTTACCAAATATGTCATAGATGCCGATGTGCTATTCGTGGGCTTAACCGCAACATTATATGGTATCGGCGGCATGGTTTCAAATGTGTTTGTAAATGGGAGGATAAGCGTTGATAAAACACCAAAGGTTGTTTTTGCATTTCTTACTGTTATGACACTTGGGATATTCTTCTATATATTCTCAAGTAACGTTTATGAGGTTTTCATACTTTCTGCAGTTACTGGACTATCAATGGGCGTTGTCCAGCCTCTATTAATGACGATTACAAATGCAATAGCTCCACCGGGTAAAAGAGATAGATATATAGCTGCATACACAGCATCATTATCACTGAGCCTTATATTTGGTGTTCTGGTTGAGGGTGTGGTAATATCTTCAATAGATATCAGATATGCTTTTGTGATTTTCTTCTTCATAGCAATGGTATCATCTTTGATCATGTTCTTCCTTGCTAGAAACATGCATATTCCGGCAAAATCAACAAAAACAAGATCTTTCAGGGAGATTATTTCACGGGCATCAATATCACTTCATCAGGGTAAGGTTTTATTTGCAATGTTCGGGAATATTTCATACGCATTCCCCTTCATTCTCCTGATAACCTATGGTAGCATAATAGGAAAAGAATATAACGGCATTGAACCCGGCACATTTCTTTACCTGCTTGCCTTATTTTACGGTGTTTCTTTTATTTCCAGAATAATTCTATCCGCAAGGCAGGTCAAAAATAAAGAATACCTCATGTATGCGGCCTATGCAGCAAGTATATTTGGATATATTCTTATTGGAATAGATACAGGAATAATAATGTTCATAGCAGCTCTTCTGATTCTTGGATTTCCCCACGGCTCCATATTTCCGCTTTCCACTTCTTATATAGCCGAAAGTGTTGATATGGAATATATGAATATAGTTTATTCAGTATTCCTTTTAATCATGGATGTTATAGCATTTTTAATTCCTTTCATATTCGGATTGATTTCTGACCTGTATACAATAAAAATAGCAATATATGTTACATTGGCTCCAATGGCATTTCTTATAATACTTTCAGTAGGAATCAACATAAAGGACAATAAGGCTAAAAAAGAAGGTTTAGCAACAGCAAAGGCATAAAAAATATTTATCTTATGCCAAATTTTGATGCTATCTCAACCATATCCGATACGTAATCACTGAAGAATTTAAGTATGTCTCTGGATGTTATTATTCCAGATATTTCTCCATCATCAATTACTAGTAAACGCCTGATTCCATTTTTTGCCATGAGATTTGCAATCTTCTCCATTGGAGTATCCGAGGGAACAGATGTTAAAGGTGCCGTCATAATTTCACTTAATTGAACCTTTGCCGGATTTTTATTCTTAGATACTATTTTATTGATGAAATCCCATTCAGTAACTATCCCTTCTGGAACCTTGCCAGTACCTATTATAAGGAAACCCTGCTGTTTCTCTGCCATTATCTTAGAACCCTCCAGAGTATTCATATTTCCCTCCACAATCTGGCAGTCCTTTCTCATTATATCCTCAGCATAAAGCACCATAATCAATAATTATGTGTTGATATTTAAAATAGATGTTCTGGAAATATAAGACTACTAACCGTTTATTATAATCCAGATTCTCCATTCGTAGGTTCAATATTCGTATTATTGTTGTTTTTCCTGGAACTAATAATATGAAATGCAGAACTAACCGGATACGGGTCTTTATTTTATTTAATACCATAAGTATGCCAGTTAATTATCATTTGATAAATATTTACCAATGGTAAGTTTCAGGTATTGAGCCACATCAAGAACAATTTGACTATCTTTATTTGAGTTTAACCGGTAAATAAATGAAACAGTTAAAATATAATTCCTCAATTATGACCAGTGAACAATTGAAACTTGCAATCATAGGGTCAATGAATCTAGAATTCGCAGGCGGTGGTGAGGAAAACGCAAAGGATATTGCGGAGCTCTTTACACGCCAGGGATACGATGTTACATTATTTGGGGCCGGGATTCCCAGAGGATATGATGGTAAAATAAAAGAATATAACTTTAACTATATTCCCAGTGCTTTTCCATTTGATATTATGGCATCAGGCACCGTATTGAAGGTATCAAATATTTTGTCCATGGGCTTAATAGGAATTTACACCTCAAAGCAGATATATGAAAAGATAAAGGGCTTTGACGTGTATTATTTCATTTCACCCACAATTATGTTCAGGACAGTGGGTTACAGACTTATTAAAGAGGGCAAAACAGTTATACTGGGAAATCATGGTACATTCTTTGAGGTTCTCGATACCTTGGGTACATTTTCACGGGCATACTCAAGAATTCTCACAAAGCTTATTTTCCACAAATTTTTAAAACATAATGTAAATTTTTTTGTGCATACCCAGAATAAATTCCAGGCCCAGTATTACAGGAAAATAAAATTCAATCCTGAATACATCAGGGAAATACCGTATAACAATGTAAAATTCAGCAATTACGGATGCTTCAATAACGATGAATTCTCTGTGGTTTACCTGGGGAGACTCATGGAAAGCAAGGGAGTAGACATCCTGCTTGCCCTGGAAAAAATATCTGATGTGAATCTGCACATTATTGGAAAAGGGCCTTATATGGATAAATTAATAAAAATGAAAAATAACAATACAGTTATACATGGTTATGTAACATCAGAAGAAAAAGTAAGGCTTCTTGCAGGCAGTGATGTAATGATCGTTCCATCAATCAACGAATCCCTCTCCATATCAGCCATTGAAGGGCTTGCTTCCGGACTTTACCTTATAGTTTCTTTAACCTCCATGGGACCAAGATACATCGTAAGGCAGGACAATATATTCGGCGTTGCAGTGCCAAGAAATCCAAGGACATTTCTCAAGGAAATAAATAGAATAAAAGAAATAAAGGAAAGAAATAAAACAGATTATTACAGGGAAAAAATTTTGAGAAAGGATATAGCATCAAAGATGTTCGATGCCGATATGGTTGACAGCCAATTGATACAATTATTCGCTGATGCAATTTCAAAAACAAATAAATAATTAATATCCTGCTGTACCTTTGACAATTTTATGAGGTGTGTATTTCTCCTCAATTTTTAATATATCACTGTTGCTGAGCCTGATCTGCATGGCTTCAATATCGTCATCCAGATATTCAGGCTTTGTGGCACCTATTACCGGAATAAATCCCTTGTGAAGTATGTATGCCAGTGCTAGCTGGGATACACTTATCCCCTTTTCAAGTGCCAACTCCTCCATGGATTCCATGACATCAAAATCAGCACTGCTGAAATATCTTGACTTCATAACAGGATATGTTTTTGTCCTTGTTGTCTCAGTATTTTCCCCCCGTCTGTATTTTCCAGAGAGGAATCCTGCTGCCAGTGGTGAAAAAGGGGAGTATGCGATTTTATGCTTGTTGCAGAAGGCTATGGTATCCCTCTCATCCTCACGGTATACAGCATTGTAATGATTCTGAACTATAACAGGCCTGATATTCTCCTTCAAGCTAAGTACAGTATAGAATTCTGCAAGCTGGTATCCTGCAAAGTTGCTCGCCCCAATATACCCTACTTTACCTGAATATACAAATTCTGACAATATTTTTGCAGTATCGGTAAAATCAACTGTATCAAAAATTGTATGGAGGAAGTATATATCAATATAATCGGTCCTAAGGTTTTTGATGCTGTTTTTCAATTCGTTGGCAAGAACGGTCCTGCTGAATCCCTGTATAAAATTATTTATTTTCCCTCCCCCTTTCGTGCTTATGACCAGTTCATTACGGTATCCTGTTATGGCTTCACCGATAATTTTCTCCGACTCTCCAGAGGAATATATATTTGCCGTATCAATAAAATTAATTCCATAATCTATAGCTTTCTTTATAATTTTGATTGATTTTTCTCTATCAGCCATCCATGCTGCACTCCCGAAGGACATGCCACCAAGGCAGAGCCTGGAAACTTTCATATC
>JAKAAT010000092.1 GCA_021802205.1 Thermoplasmata archaeon | reverse complement strand
AAATATTACCATTAACAGTTAGAACCCTCCTCCATACTAGGGAATGAAATTTTCAGTTTAATTAAATTAAATGTTTAATTTGCTGTGAAACATAAGTATTTATAAACATATTATGGATATCCTTAAATGGCGCGAGAACGTATTGAAATCAAAAAAATAAAGGGATATAAATATGCCTATAATACTGTTAATATCTGGGATAGTGTAAAAAAGAAAGAAATAAAGATCAGCAAATATCTGGGCAGGGTTAATGATAAAAATGAAATAGAAAGGAAGGTTACATTGCCAGACAGAGCCTATCAATACGGGGATATTGCACTTATGGTTGCAATGAACCAGGAATTAATTAATAAAATATTCAAAAATTATGATAAATACTGGCGCGAAATAATAACATCGGCAATAATAACGGTGTCAGGTAGAATTCCCATGGAATATATAAAGGGTTATTATAGGAGAACTATACTTTACCACTACTGGCCAAAACTTAAACTGGAGCCAAAAAATATAACTTCAATGCTCCGTTATATCGGATTTCATAAGCTGGTATTTGAAAACCTCGAAAAGTATGACGAATCTATCCTTATTATGCATATTGAATTTATCATTCCTGTATATGCCGTAAATAGAAAAAACAGGTATAGTGGGGAACTGATTACACTTGACATAGTTTTTGATCCGGTAGAAATGAGGATCCTTAATGTCGAACATTTTATCGGTTCCGAATTAATGTTTTCAAGATTTCTTAATATTGTGGATGATGCCACAGAATATGAAGGAGTAATTGTTCTTGAATCTGCCCATTATAATTCGAATAATGTATCCTTATTATTAAAGAAAAAAAAATATTTTATTATGGAAATCCCTCTGGATGAGATTCCAAAAATACTGAGAAGTTACAATCTCAGCGATACTTTTTCACTAAAGAGAAATTTTAATTCTCTGCTTAACAGGTATATTTATGGTGCTGAAATAAACGCTGGAAAACTTCATTATCACATCATAGATGATAGTGATCATGGAGAGCTTGAATATATAAAACCAGATATCTCTGCACCCCTGATTGTGGCTGTTACCAATATGAACCTGCATCAGAATCTCATTTACCAGGCAGTTAATATCAGGCGATTCATGTACGCATCTATTTCCAGTTCGAAATACAGACTTGGTTCTGATAGAAATCTGCTTCCTGGAAAACTGGAACTTGATGGTTATATACTATTGAATATGATCACTCTAAAACTGTATCTCTCATTGTACCGGAATACCAGTTTAACCGGGCCTGGAAGACATAAGCTTATGGATTCTATAATGATTGAGCTTTCCACTTTTAACGTATATCTGATTAAGGGAGAATTATACATGCCGAAGATCAATAAAACTATGTTAAACCATCTAAAGAGCATTAGTGGCGGAATAGAGGATCAAATACTTTCCAGAGAACTTTTTGAAAATCTAGAAAAGAATTTAAATAAATAAAATATCTTATTTCTTCTGAATATTTTTCCAGAAGTACAGATAACGATACTCTTTATAACTATGAAAACTATTTATTTAAGTATCATTCACTGGATAATAAATAGTAATCGGTAGACAAAGACATGTTCTTTATACGATCTATTTACATTATATAGTTATTTTTGCCTGGGGTGCACTTATATTTCCATTAGCATTCACATATTCTGCCTATAACATGAGAATATTATATCCCTCGGGGGCACAAACGTTAACAATATTTATTGGGGGTTCCCTTGGGCCTGAAGCTGCACAATACAGTACTCTTGCTGCATCAAGTGTGTTAAGTCTCATACCTGCAATAATTATTGCAGTATTCCTGCGCTCAAAGATCGATAAAGTATGGCGCGGTGGTGGATTAAAATGATATTATCTATGAGTAATATAAAGAAAAAATTTGGAAATTTTACTGCTCTGGAACTGGATAAGCTGGAATTTGAGGAGGGAAAATATTATGTGGTGCTATGTCCCAGTGGTTACGGGAAGACAACGCTGCTGAGAATCGTTTTCGACCTGGAATTTTCAGATTCTGGTCAGATAATAATACTGGCAAAGGATATGACAAATGCGCCTGCATGGAAGAGAGATATAGGTCTTGAATTTCAGAATTATGCTCTTTATCCTCATTTAACTGTCTATGAAAATATTGCTTCCCCGTTATCTGTTATGAAAATACACAGAAATGAAATAGTAAAAAGGGTTTTAACTGTTAATGGTAATATTTATATATAATTATTTATTATTATGCAATATATATGAGCAGGATATACACAATCAGGGAGGCATGCGACATACTTCAGATAGATGCAACCACATTGAGGAGATGGGACAGGGAGGGCAAAATACACTGCATAAGACTATCAAATAATTTCAGGAGGGTACCAGAAGAGGAGATAAACAGGATTCTTGGAATAAAAAACAATAGAATAGATGCACTATATGCAAGGGTATCATCAAATGACCAGAAGAATGATTTATACAATCAAATAGAGAGATTAAAGGCACTGCACCCTGATGCAGTGATATACTCTGATGTAAGGTCGGGGTTGAAGTTCAACAGAAAGGGATTCAATGAATTATTGGATAAAATAGAGAACAATGAAATAAATAATATCTACATTACACATAGGGACAGATTAGCAAGATTCGGATTTGATTTAATGGAAGCAATATGCAGAATGCATAATACAAATATTATAGAAACAGACGGTGGGGAAATATTATCAGCAAATGAGGAGCTTACCAGGGATTTGATATCCATAATAACATCTTTCTCAGCAAAATTATATGGATTAAGGTCACATAAAATGAAGAATATTTTAGAGGCAGTGAAGGAATGACGCATCCCTGGAAATCAAAGGGCGAAACCAGGACAATATGGTTTTACTATAATCCAGATAGCAGTATACTGGAATACTTAACAGATATGAGAAGGTTAATCAATAGAGGCATACTTAATGCATATTCTATTGCAGTGCAGAATGATAACCAGATCCCATCGCCCATAACCCTGAGAAAGTCTTTAAAAAACTATTATGATAATAATACAGATTATGCAAAACACCATATAAATCCAGTATGCAGGAGTGCCATAGCAATACTCAGGTCATACAGGAAGAACAATGATGGTGAATTAAAGGTAATAAAGGCAGAGAAGCTTGCAATGAGAATAGATTCAGAATTAACTAAAATAGAGGATAATCAATTGAGGATAACACTTAAACCCCATGAGTACGAGTACATTGACATAGTGGATAAGAATGGCAAATACACTGATTATTCTAAATATCCCATATCGGAGGTATTACTGACAGATAAAAAGGTATGTATCACATTCAGGGTCAGCACCGATGACAAGCCTGTTATTGATAACAATGTAATAGGGTTTGATTTAAACTTCAAATCCGTTGACTATACAGTGATAAGAAATAATGGGATAGTTGAGACAAACAGTATTGATACATCAGATATAGCACAGGCACAGAGGGATTATGCGAGGAAGAGAAGTAAGATGCAGAAGCATATAATCAATCCTGCAAAGAGGGACAGGAAACTCAAGGAGGCAAAGCACAGGCAGAGGAATATTACAAATGATAAAATACATAAAATAACAACAGAAATAGTAAAAAACAATAGTGAAAAGACCTTTGTCTTCGAGGATTTAACAAATATAAAGAAGGAGGGAATGAAAAAGAAGAATAGGAAAAGGAATAGGGAAGATAATAATAGAAATAACAAGAAAGAGGAAAAAAACAATCCTAAATCAAAAAGATTCAGGACGGATATCAACAGATGGCCATACAGGCTGTTCCAGCAATATGTTGATTATAAGTCTGGTAATGAAACACTATATGTAAATCCAGCAGGGACTTCATCCGAATGTCCTGTATGCGGTGGTAAATTAAGGCACCCTAGCTGGAAGGAATCTAAATGCATCAACTGTGGTGTAACCTACAACAGGGATAAATTAGCATCATTATCCATCTCTGTTCGCGGGTTATACCTTTGCGGCACCCCGTTTGCCGTGAGTGGCAGTGCCTCCTGGCATTCAATGAAGAATGATTACCTGTACCATCCAGATCATGTAATCATTGAGAATGATCAGCGACTGCAAGAAAGAAATGCATAGCAATGCATAATATTTCAGGAACGGATTACCACATTACTGCCCAAATTAAACAGGTTTTTATAAAATACAGGTATCAGAAATAATGGAAGAATACGATGTTGTTACAATAGGCGCCGGCGGAGCATCATATCCAGCTGCGTTCAG
>JAKAAT010000029.1:15810-19757 GCA_021802205.1 Thermoplasmata archaeon | reverse complement strand
AATGCAGTTATAGCATATGCAATAACCAATGAAATAGATACTATTGTAATAGGCCATAACAATGGATGGAAGCAGTCTGTGGATATAGGCAAGAAGAACAACCAGAACTTTGTGCAAATACCATTTAACATGCTTATACACCAGATCTACTATAAGGGATATGAGAATGGAATAAATGTGATTATAAATGAGGAATCATATACATCTAAATGTTCATTCCTGGATAATGAAACTATAGAAGAACATGAAACATATCTTGGAAAGAGAATAAAGAGGGGAATATTTAAATCTTCAAATGGCACATTAATACATGCTGACCTGCAGGCATCCTATAATATAATTAAAAAAGCAATCCCTGAAGCATTTGATGGGATAGAGGGTATCGGGTTGTATCCAGGAAGTTTAAGCATCAAAGAGATGACAACTTCCAAAGGTGGATGTTAACATGGTTAACAGAAACCATAACCTAACTTTGGTGACAATGAAGCGAAGGAAGCGGCTGAGCTATACGGGTTTATTAAACATAAAGGTATATTAGTTAATGAATTAGATATTATAATAGTAGCAATTGCTAAAGCAAATAATCAGAAAATTCTAACTAAGGATAAAGACTTTGAAAATTTTCAGGGGATAATAAAAATAAGATTTCTATAATACTTATTGTTAAAATTCAGATTGGTTAAAAATAAGCAATCATTAACAGATATTATAAAGAGGTTGCTACCGCAATAACGGCTGTTGCCACAATAAGAATAAACATAGCAAGGTATACTACTTCATTCTTCTTTGATAAAACAAGATCTCCCATAATTTTTTTGTTTCTTCCTATAACCCACAGCATTATCATAGGTGCTATGAGTGTAAATACAAAGAATATCAATAGATAAAGAACCAGAGCAATCATGCTTGAAGGATTTATAATAATAACTGCTATAACAGCTGGCAGGCTTTCAAGTACATACACAAGCCAGTATGATTTTTTGGAAATGTTCAGAGATTCTGCAATTCCCCACGCGCTTCCCAGTGATATTGTAATCAGTGCAATAAATCCTGCTGCAATAATGCCTATCCCGAATATAAATGGTGAAAGTGCACCTGCGATGGGAACTAAAACTTTCCCAAGTTCCTGTGGAGTTGCAAAGAATGATGCATGGGCTGCATGGGGTATCCCTGCAAAAGCCATCTCGGCTATTACCATTAATAACTCCGTTACAATTGCACCTATAAGAGTTTCCCTGCGCATTATCCTTAATGATCTATATCTCTTTATGCTGATTCCTGCACTGCTCATATCAGTTAACTTTAATCCAGTTGCCGATGCCTGGAAGAATATCATGAATGGCATTATTACAGCACCTACGTTGGCAGCGAGTAAAAAGAAATAACCTGCAGTAGGTTTAATAAGCAGAGGATTTGCCAGTGAAGATGACACTGGCATAATTCCACGGTAGAATAATGATGCCAATAGGGCAATAATTAATACAAGAGATATTGCAAGCAATGGTTTTTCTGCCTGGCTGTACCGTTTTCTTGTAACAATCAGTATGTGAATAATATATATTACTGGAATAGTATAATAAAGGGATAATCCCATTATTTCCAGTCCTATTCCTATACCTAGATATTCTATTCCATAGGTAACCATATCGGTTAACGCCATGGGCAATGCAACCAGTGATGCTATTTTCTTTCCATAGTTTTTTCTTACAACATCTCCCAAGCCATCTCTTGTTGCAATGCTGATTCTACCTGCAATTTCCTGCACTATGTAAAGCGGTATGATGAGAACCAGCATAAGCCATATCAAGCCATATCCAAGCGTGGCTCCCGTTTGTGCCGCTCCAATATAAGATGAAGCATCCATGTCCGCCATCATGACAAGCCATGCAGGCCCAAACATGAGTAATGTATCTTTATTAAACAGCCTTCTTTTTTTGCTTATAACATTTGAATCCATGCTAATCAATCATTTTTCTTTGATTTACACCGCATCTACAATTTTTAATTCTCTCAATTCTACTGCAGAATACTTACCAGAATGAAATATATTTAACAAAATATGCATATTTCTATGATTCTTTACTGTATTTTCCCGGATGATGCATAATGAAAATACGGGTTTGATACAATTTTTCTCTGTGTTTTTCACTTTCATTGCAGGTAATTAGGTGTACCTAAATAAACTTATTGTGATTACAATTAATAAAGGGTCCTGGGTGAGAATAGACGGATTATCCCTATAATTATTTATCCAACCAATGATTATATAGAAAGTTAAAATTAGCCATAATGCAGATGTTTTTCAAGGAAGGACTGGCAAGGATAGGAAGATTCAACACACCACATGGTGACATAGAAACTCCAACAGTAATGCCGGTTATAAATCCAAATCTCAATTTTCTTACACAGGATGAATTAAAATCAATAGGTGTTCAGGCAGTAATAACCAATAGCTACATAATAAAGAGAACCGCATCGCTTGAGCAGGAAGCCCTAAAATCTGGTGTCCACAAACTCATAAATTTCGATGGTCCTATAATGACCGATTCCGGCACTTTCCAGAGCTATGTTTATGGGGATATAGAATACAATAACAGTGAGATTGTTGAATTCCAGAAAAACATAGGCAGTGACATTATAACAATTCTTGATATTTTCACAAAGCCACAGGATAGCTATGATCAGGCAAAGGCTGCAGTATACGAAACCTATAAAAGATTAAAAGAGGTTAACACAGAGGATTACATAATAGCAGGACCAATACAGGGTTCCGTGTATCCAGATCTGAGAATTGAATCTGCAAAAATGATGTCAGAAGCATCATACCTACCCATAGGCGGAGTGGTACCCCTTCTTGAATCATATAGATACAGAGACCTTGTAAACATAATTATAAATTCCAGAATAAACTCTGATTTTTCAAAACCCGTGCATCTCTTCGGAGGTGGTCACCCTATGTTCTTTGCCTTCTCTGTTCTTCTGGGTGTTGATATATTTGACTCTGCATCATATATAAAGTATGCAAAGGATAATAGAGTTCTATACACAGAAGGTACCAGGAATCTGAAAGAGATACGGGATTTCCCTGAATGGAGTCCACTTTTCAATAAATACTCCCCTGCAGAATTAATCAAGGCAGATGAAAAGACACGGTTAAAATTGTTATCTTTCCATAATCTCAAGGCAATATTCAATGAAATTACGGAAATTAAGGAGCGTATTTACGAAAACACCTTGTATCAGTATGTAGAGGAGAAATCCATGGCGCATCCGGCACTTTACAGCGCCTACCTTGAAATGCTTAACCACGATCTCAAGCCATACTGGAACATTTCACTGAAATCTCCACTGTATTTTTTCAACAAGATTACATATAAAAATACATTTATCAGGCGCCTTATGGATTTTACACAATCTTATATAAGCAACGGAAAAAAAACACTGCTCATCAACTATAAGCTGTGGAAGCATGGGTTTCCAATATCCGACGAAATAATTAATTCATATGAAACAACAGATTACAATTTCCTGATCCAGTGGAATGATATCTTCATACCAATAGAGCTTGAAAACACATATCCAGTAAGCCAGACGGTCTCCTCTGGGGTTACAGATTTTGATTATAGGGAAGAGTATGTAAAATGGTTAAAATCAGTTAATCCTGATATTCAAACATATAATCCATCTATCTCCGGAGATTCCAGAATAAGAATATACACCCATACAAAAATAAATACAGTATTCAAATTCCAGTTCCATACAGGGATGGATTTATTTAAAGAATCTGATCTTGTAATCAAATCACGGGCTACAGGTCATATAAGGAATATCAAGAGGGGGGATAAAATTATAGCCACCATGAGGAACGATGGCTTTTTAACGCTCTCCATTTTGGGTGGAGAACTTCTAAATAATATAATAGATTTCCCGGGTTCAAGGGTAATAGT
>JAKAAT010000029.1:7408-15710 GCA_021802205.1 Thermoplasmata archaeon | reverse complement strand
TAATCCAGAAATAAAAAATCCGAATTATTAATAGGCCACATCATTACAAACATTACTGGATTTTTATCATGTTTTCCGATAAACATCTTTTCATGGTTTTCTTCTATATTTTTTCTAATATCTTCTACAGATCTTTTTTCTCCCGGTGGAAAAGCATCCTCATAAATATTTATGCCCTTGTTAAAATCTTCCTCTGATTTTACTTCTGATATCCTAACATTATCTAACATACTTATCTATATGTACATGATATATGTAATTTCCTAAGCAAAATCAATAAATTCCCTGGTAACTATATCTAAATATTATTCCATTTCCTAAAAAATTTCATATTCTATACGATAAATTTAATTTGCCAATGTAATACACTCACGATGATAAGACCGTGGATTCTGGCTATGGATCTTGACGGAACTGTATGGAACCATCTCAATATTTCAGGCGTTGAGCCTCCATATACAAAAATTGACGCAACAAGCATAAAAAACAGGGACAACATAAAGATAACATTATTTGAAGAAGCCGTCAAATTTATAAAATGGGCCAGGGAAAATGGGGCAATTACAACAACACTGAGCTGGAATAGAAGAGACTATGTTGATGAGGCGCTGGAAACTTTCGGGATTGCAGGCTTATTTGATTACAGTTCCACGGATCATACACCTGACAAGGATCAGAGGTTATTGAGATTAATTAATACACTGGATAGAATTGGAATATACATACCGGTTGATAGAGTTGTATATGTGGATGACCGGGACATTCATATGGAAGCAATTAAAAAGAATGTGGGAAACATAGTTTTTATAAATATATGGAAATCAGCAAAAGATTATTCTGATGCTTGCAGGATTGTAAGAGAAAGAATATTAGAAGACAACATAACCTTGTTGTAATATTAAGGTCAATTTTGAAATATTTTAAATATTAAATAACTATATAAATATAAATATGCAAGCAAATACCCCTGTAATATGGTTTAAAAGCTATCCTGAGCCACAGGCATCATTTGCCGGAAGTCTCTGGATTGCTATACATACCCAGGTTTATAATTACACTCATATTAACAACTACATAATAAGAGTCAATAAAATAAAGAACATCATCTCATACATGGAATATCTGGGTACTATTATGGAAAGCAATACCCTTGAACGAATAGCATCCGCGGTCAATCGCAATATGAAAAAGTTAAAAAACCCGGAATTTAAATTATTGGTTTCAGAGGATAATGATTCACAGAGGGCGGTTAATTATATGGAGAAAGGGCGTTTACTGGTACTAGGAGTTCCGTATAGTGATGTCCAGAAGTTTACTGGTTATGATATTATAAATACTGGAATTCCTAAAAATATCACGTATTACCTTGTGATAGCAAAACAGGGCGATTATATTTATACCATACCCGGCATGGAAGGTATAGAACTAAAAACCGAACTTCAGAGCTTATACAGTGAGCACTCATCAGTAATGGTGAAAATGCAGATAACGGAATTCAAAAAATACTGTGAAATAAATAGAGAAAATATAAGAATAATATATGCAAGTGTGATCACAAAAACTGGAGAAGAGGTCAGGTCATTAAATGAATATTAGGTGTGTGTAAATGCTTGAAACACGTGGTTCTATGACCAAAAAATATAACGCTGGAAATGATGACACTGAAACTATAATAAGGTTGATGGAAAGATTCATTTCTGAGACCTATGGGAGTTCTCTTTCCATAGACCCATACTCAGTGGAGACTATAGATAAACTGCATTCATATGTAGATGCTTTTTATTCGGAGTTACTTGATAATTATTTAGTTGTAAGAAAATACAGCCACATATTTTTTGTCTCTGCAGAACTGAGTGATGGAAATGCAACATTCACCGGACCAGATAGAAGTACGGCGCAGAAGATGCTGGATGAGGTTAAATCCATAGAAATAAAAAACGGAGAAATAGGAATGCTTGAGGCTGTTTCCGGAGAAATTTCCGGAATACATGAGATTATCATTTCCATGACTCCCGTTATGGAAATACTCCGTGAACTTATGGATCATGGCAAAATAATACTTGTTTCCACCACCGCTGACGATAAAAAACGTCTAAAATATTTTAATGAAATAAGTGAACTCGATATATTCAAATACGAATACAGATACGATGCCTGCATAATAGAGCAGGGATCAGAATTTAATTCTATTGCCAGTGGAAATATAGAAAATTTATTTTCCTATATAATTCAGAAAAAAACCGATTATATAGCCGGAATTTCATCCGTAAAACCTTATCTGAGAACTGCGTATTCCTATTATTCTATATGTTTACTTTACGGTTCACTTATGGAAATAAAAATGGAAACATTGCGCAGTGAGTACGGAAGACTATATGGGAAGAAGCCAGATAACTTAAAATTTAAGAATTATGTAGAATCGCTCTGTAATGTCAATATATTCCAGTATAAAGATGATAAAATAAAAGGTATCGAAAAAATTCTAAAAAAATTTGGAAAAAATTAAAAATTTACTGCACTGTCTGTGTGTATTCCTTTTCCCTGGATATCTCTTCCATTGATCTTCCCTTTGTTTCCGGAAGGGCAAGTACAGTTAATATCAGACCTAATATAGAGAAAACAGCGAGTACAGTCATCATTATGGAAAGTCCACTTACTATGATGAATGCATCCACAAAGGTACCTATGAACGCACCTGTTTTACCTCCTGCTGCTGATATTCCTGTTCCAAGTCCCCTAGCTGTTACAGGGAATACCTCTGGAGGATATACAAATGTTGTTACATTTGGCCCGAACATCATGAAGAAGTAACTCATCCCATACACTATCAGGAACTCTGTCACATATCCCTTGGTATCCAGAATCGGGAATGCTGCAAGAATTATAAAAGCTACGGCCAGCATTACGAATCCTGTTATCTGTATTGGTTTCCTTCCAATCTTATCCAGTGTGAATGTTGCAAGCCAGTATCCCGGAAGGGCCGCCACTATGAATATTAATGCTGCATATTCGGTTACTTTTATGAGTCCCGCGAGTCCAGTCTGGGTTATAAGCGTTGCAAATATCTTATCGGCCATGATTGAGTTTCCGTAGAATGCCCAGTCCATTAAAAACCACGATCCTGCTGTGCCTATTAGGGTTATCAGGAACGCTCTATCTTTAATAAGGGTGTACCACGGTGCATTTACCTCTTCCTTCTTTTTGTCCATCTTGACATCAATGCCTGTGTAAGATTTCAGATTTTTAGCAGCTTCATCAGCATGCCCTTTAGCTACTGTGTACCTTGGCGGCTCAGGCATTTTTCTTCTAAAGTATATTACAGCCGCGGCTGGTATTGCTCCAACGGCTAGAAGGATTTTCCATGTATCGCCGAGTGGTATCAATTTTGTGTTCAGCAGTAATGCCAGCGCGAGCACTGATGACACTACAAGGCCTATGCTCTGCATGGAGAATACCATGCCAACATATTTCCCTCTTGATTTTATATTGGAATATTCACTCATTATAACAGAAGATGTAGCATAATCTCCCCCTATTCCGAGCCCGAGCAGGAACCTCCACCCTATAAGTACAGATGGATTCTTGAATGACAGGAATGCGCTACCGAGTCCGCCTATCACAAGCAATACAAGTTCAAGACCATACACTGCCTTTCTTCCCAGGTAGTCAAGCAATCTTCCGAATATGAGCGCTCCCAGAACAGCTGCTATTAAAGACATTGATGCTATCAATGCCACATCTGTCTTGGTCAGGATCCACCCAACCATTGGTAGTATCGTAATTACCGTTCCAATAACAAATAAATCGTAAGCATCCGTAAAAAATCCCATTCCGGCTGTCAGGAAAGTCTTGAAATGGAATTTTCCTGCGGCGGCATTATCCAGTGCCTGATTTATTGTATCTATATTTCCACTATCTTTGTTATCCATATTTTCCAAATAAATATTAATAAAGAGTGAATAAATATTATCCATATAAATTATATATACATATATAGTACAATATAGCATTATATATTAAATGAATCTTTTGTCTCAATGTATTTATGAACCGTTTCTATTAGCATTGCAAGTACTATTATAATTCCACCAATAATTATGTATAGTGTGGGTATTTCTTTTAGAATCAGTATGGACGCAATTACGGCAAAAACCGGTTCGCCAACATAAACTACACCGGCAGCTGTTGGTTCTATATACATCAAAGCCCTTGTATTTATCAGTACTGCAAAGAAGCTTGCAAAAAGAGCAGTAAAAACTATTGTAAAAATAACTATAGGTTTTGACAATCCAGACGGTTCCCAGCTAAATGGAAGAAAGATGGTGGAAAGTAGGCCGACTATCAGAAGCTGATAAAAGGTAAAAACCATGCTGTCAAGAAATTTTGTATATTTGAATACGTATGCCGTTTGAATAGCGTAAAATATGGCACAAATAAATGTTAAAAGGTCCCCGAAAGCATCTGCCGAACTAAATTTCAGGGAAGACATCAAAATAAGGCCAATGAAACCAACCGAAACAGCTATCACGTCTACTTTATTTAGTTTTATTTTAAGATAGAGTAGAGAAATTATAGGAAGCAGTACAACATACATTCCGGTAATGAGCCCTGACTGTGATGATGTGGTATATTCTAAACCAACTGTCTGGGCATAATATGCAATGAAAAGAATCACGCCACCTGTTATTCCAAGAACCACATTCTTTTTTTCCATGAGCATTTTATTTTTTAAGATGATCGGAAGCATGAACGCAGCTGAAAGAAGAAATCTGAATGAAAGCAGCATTGTTGGAGTTATGTAATATAAGGATAATTTCATTATAGGAAACGTTGCACCCCATATGATCACTACAGATATCAGGAGCATAAAATAAAAAATTTTTCCCTTCATTCAAAGTTCAGTATTTCATTACTAATTAAGTTAATCCTGAGTTATATATAAATGTATTATACAGGTTTACATTAATATTTTTAACCGCCGAAAAGGAAATATTTCATCAGTCTGGGTTTTCTTATGAGAATTGAGAATACAACCCTCGCCGGGTAATCTATATCACCCAGGGAATTTATTCTTTTTATTATGCCTTCTGTATCTATTGTACTGTAAATCTTATTTAGCAATTCATCATTGGTGCTTATTCTCGCAAAGTATCTTTGAATAATAGAATCAATATAGAGTTCTCTTCCTATCTCGTGTTTCCAGAGTTTCTGGTATTCTATCAGTGATTTTTCTGAAAAATCCTCTCTTTCCAAGGCATGGCTAATTGCAGTATATCCATTCTTAGCGGATATTATCCCTGTGTATATGCCTCCTCCTGATAATGGTTTTACAATCCCCGCAGCATCTCCCAGAAGTATAGACCTGTTGGCATAGGTTTTCTTCAGGTAATTTATGGGTATCGGACCTGCATTGATGCCAAGTACCTGTGATCTTTCAAATTTACTGTTTATATTTTTGAAATATTTTATTGCAGTTACGTGATCAACTCCTACGCCTATTCTAGTTATCTCTCCAGACGGTACTGCCCATCCAAAAAAACCCTTGCTGTTTTCAGACCCTATAAAAACATTAACATCATCCTGGTCTTCCAGATGGAATGAAGAATCCACCTGGTATGTGGATATGAGTTTTTTTGGCCTTTCATAATCAAGTGCGTATCTTATTCTGCTGTTTGCACCATCTGCACCTACAACTATTTTTGCCTTTTCATATTTTATTTCACCGTTTTCGCGGTATTTTACCTCGGCGTAATCTTCGTTTACCTTGGCGTCAAGAACCCTCGCATTTATCCTGGTATCGGTTCCAGCACCGATAGCCATGGCAGATACATCTTTATCGAAATCATCTCTATACATTACTATGGTTTTCTCTCCCTTGGATATATGTATACTTTTTCCATTGGGGAAAAATAAATTGGCACCGTGAACTTCATTGATCTTTGATTTTGATTTTACGTACTGAAATACTCTTTCTGATACAAGACCGGTGCATTCCACTGGCTTCCCTATTTCCCTATGTTCCTCTAACTGAAGTACACTGTATCCATTTTTAGATAGTAAATAGGCGAGATAGGACCCAGAAGGGCCGGCCCCTGAAATAATTACATCGTACACTCTTATTGATATTAATTTAATATTTATAACCTTACAAAATGGTTTTGCAGTTATTCACCATTCCAGTTATAATTGTACCAATGGAATATTTTTATAGCATGATTAACTACAAATAATAATGAAAATAAGAGAATTTTTGACAAGGCATAACAGGCTGTTTATACCGCTTATAGCCATACTCTATGCGCTGCTGGTATTCTCTCTATCATTATATTACGTTTATTTACCTCTATTGATGTTTATAATCCTGATATTTACAATACCGATTGTAATGTTCTTGCTTATGCATTTCCTTGGAATGTACAAATTCAAGCCAAGACTGTTCGGAGGTATAGTAATACTGTTAGTTGTTCTCATCATAGTAGGGGGAATGTATTCTACATATTTCTATGACCTGAATGGAAAGGAAAGCAAGGATATTAACGGGACATCAATAAACGTTGATATTTCTCCATTTTCAGGTGTTGATAAGAATTATAATTTTACTATAATTACTGATTATAAAGGTTCTCTGAATAATTCTTACCTTTATATATATTCAGGAGGAACTTATTCACAGAACATCAGCTATAATAGGCTCAATCATACAGAAAAAAATGGTATAATCACAATGTACTACGATACAAAACTGCCATCCGGGCTTTATGATACAAATTACACAATCACCGGCAATATTACAGTTACCATGGCAGGTCCGGTGAATGTTAACAGGGTAACATTCTATGAATTCTATGTATTTGCACTAGCAGATAGATATATAGCTTCCATTGGGATACTATATGTAATAGGTTTAACAGTAGCTTATTTTCTAGGTAAGAAAGGCATTACCAGATATTAAATATATATTTTCAAATTTAATAGATATTTATATATAGTTATTAATTATCATATATACATGCAATCGGTAAGGAAGCTACAGCTTACGGGAGGGTCCACTTATATAGTATCATTACCATCAAAATGGGTAAAAAGCAATAATTTACAGCAGAGCAGCGAGGTAAAAATAGAGGAGTCAAGGAACAGACTTATACTGTACGGAAGTGGGGATGTTAAAACAGACGTTGAAAAGCATTTAATTCTAAATTCCAAAATGGATTCAAAAAGCATCCAGAGAGCATTGATTTCCCTGTACATATCGGGATACGATACACTTGCCATAACAAGTTCCTTTTATATCAGCGATGAAACCAGGGAAGCAATAAAAAAATTTTCAAAGCTTGTAATTGGTATAGAAATATTTGAGGAGGATTCCAAGAAAATAGTACTTCAGAATGTTCTTAACTCCAACTCATATCCTATATATAATTCAATAAAACGTATGTCCCTGAACGTTGAATCAATGATATATGATACAATAAAAGGAATAAATGATAATGACATAGATCTTCTTAGGAATGTAGTTGAACGTGATGATGAAATAGATCGGTTCCAGTGGTATATATACAGAGAAGTCAAGGGAAAAAGTTGTGAAGATCCGAATAGCATATACTATCTTATCATATCCAGGATTCTGGAAAGAATGGCAGATCATGCTGTAAATATATGTCAGATCTGGATGAATAGGGAAGATGTGGAAATCCCCTATGGAAAAGTTGTAGACAATCTTACCTTTTCTCTGGATTTATTCAAAAAATCAATGTCACTGTTTTACTCAAAAAAATACAGCGGGCTGAATGATATAATATCGTTCAAGAGAACTATCATGAATCAGAAAAAGGAATTGTTGGATATGGGGAAAAACTCAGATATCGCAACAATTTCCTTTTCATCCGAAGAGATTTCAAGAATAGCACTTTACTCAACTGACATAGCTGAGCTTGCAATGGATATGATTCTTTCAATCCAAAATGAAGTGATGTTATAGTTTTTTAAAATTCATTATCCTGCAATTTTTTTCAGTTCCAATAAATATTTTTGTGGCAATACTCCTGAATATGCCAACCTCAACAACTCCAGGTATCATCTTAATTCTGGGTTCCAGTTCCGGATCTGTATATTCGAATTTACAGTCAAGTATGTAATTACCATTATCACTCCTGAATTTTTTTCCATCCCTGAAAGTGCCATTGCATCCCAGTTTTTCAATATTTTTTTTCGTAATATCTTCCATGAAGGGAAGCACCTCTACCGGCAGTGGGAAGTTATGAAGTCTTGATGAAAATTTAGAGTGGTCGGCCATTATGTAAAC
>JAKAAT010000029.1:0-7308 GCA_021802205.1 Thermoplasmata archaeon | reverse complement strand
GCAACCGAAAGAATCTGGTTAATTCCAGCAAATTTTAGCGCATTTACACCGAGAAGTGTGGCAAAACTATGAAGGTTATTTTCTCTATCATATTCCATATCAGGTATATGGTTATATAAATCAAATCCCAGGGCCCAGAATATTGTTGCAAATACAAAAAACCATGGTATCCTGTCTATAATATAAAGGGGATTGTGTGCCCCGATGGCTGCTATGGCACCTGCCATAACCGAAAGTCCCTGTATAGAAGCAATCTGATAGTTTGCAAACGAAGTATATCTCTTCATATATGGATAACTTATTATTACCAGCGCACCAAGAGGCGATATTGAAAACGCCACAATATTGATAAAATAAACTGAAATGAAATAACCAACAAGACCTATTGCTATCAGAGTATATGCATTTTTTACTGTAATGACACCGGTAACCAGGGGTCTTGTTCTTGTCCTGGGATTTTTTGCATCTATGAACCTGTCGGCGAGATTATCATTTGTCATTCCCGCTATCCTTATAAAGAAAAGTGCAAAGAAAATCAGTATCAAAACCCTGAGGGACGGTATGCCGCGGATCGCCAGAAAAGCACCGAGGTAGGCCATGGGAAGACTAAAAAAAGTTTGCTCCATTCTGAGAAACCTCAAAATGATGTAAAGTGTGCTTTTTACATCTTTTGCTCCTCCCGGATCCCACATCTTTCCCTATTTATGGCAAATTAATAAACCTTATTAAAAAATTTTCTTGGTTAAAAATGACTGATAATCCCCATTTTTCCCCTTCTGGTCCTGTAATATTTAGAAAGGAATGCAGACATCAATGAATATATATATCCTGTATGTGCTGATGATTCCTCAATACCCCACGGATATTTACTTTTAATTCTTATGCCAGACCCATCAAAATTATCCAGAATTGAAATGAATACCGGTTTGAAATCATTCATAACTCCGTTGATGCGTGAACCGACGAAGGTACCCTCTCTCATAGAAAGTTCCCCTGATTTTATATCTGAATCAACAATATCTCCAACGGCATATATACCATCCTTTACCTTGAAATTTCTATCCACTTTAAGGAAATTTTTAAACAGTGCAGGTTTGCAGCGTGGAAAAATGAAATCCGGTTCTGGAGATATAGATATTCCTGCATTTTTCAGGAAATTTTTAACGGTGATTGCAACATTTTCTCCCAACTGTCTCATAAAATTGCCACTATAACCTGCCTTTATTCCGGTTTTATTTAATTTTAATATATACTGCAACAAAATATAATCATCAAATTCATTTTCAGAAGCAATATAATGATTTCCGTAAAACTGCGCATTATCCATGAATCTTATCTGTCCCTCTCTGGAGCATCCTGTTGCAATAACAATGTTTTCTCCATGATATTCATGCTCATCGGTTTCTACTGAATAGTTATTCATATTTATTTTAACTACTTTTTCCCTTACAGCGCTGGGAATATTTATTTTTATATCTGATGTTTTTGAATGATAAATAAAGACACCGTTTGAATCCATTAACAAAGTATTCTTCTTATTTTTTATAGTATAATAAGCATTCAATCCCGAGTAACCTGCACCGATGATTATGTTTTTGTATTCCCGCAAAAAATCTACTCTCTGTCTACAGTTATATTTTTTACAGATGCAATTTCACTATCCAGAAAATATTTCAGCGACTTCCGTATAATTAAATCCAGAGTTGTTGGAGGTATATTCAGTGTTGCTGAAAGTTCCATGAGATTAATCCTCTTCGGAACATCAAAAAATCCAAGGTCGTATGCCTCTTTTACAATGAAAAGTGATTTTTTGTCTACCTTGGATTTTTTATATATATTTATCAATACGTCATTTCCTGTTGCATTCTTTAATCTTTCAGAGAGCTCCCTAACCAGTTCCATACTGGTCATTGACATATACCATATATTTTCCCCTTTCTCTATTTTCTCTTCCTTGGTAAACGATGCATCCCCTTCCCCTGTGTATTTTTTTATTATGCCGAGTATTGGGCATTCTTCAGTGGCCAATTTTATTATCATAATATTATCATTACTGTATAAAGTGTCAACATTAAGGACTTCACTGCTTGCCTTAATTGACGAAAGTATTTTCCCGAGGTCATTCTTTTTATAATAAATCTCTGCAATTTCATAAATGACACCGTCTTTTATTTCTTTCTTTATTACTCTTGAATTAATCCCGAACTCCGAATATAAACCACTGAGCGAACAGCTCTGATTTTTTATCCTGAATTTAACATCCATCTGTGTTTCCTCCCTGTGTGTCATATTGCGTCTTACAAAATATATACATAATGGTTTATAAATTTTTGTAGTCCATGATTAATGGTCTGACCATTTTTAAAGTTTTGCACCTGTAATTACAATCCATGATTTGTAGAACGATTTTCCATCCCATCCTATTGCAGAGGAATATCCACTTCTGTCATTTACAATATATTCAAGAGATTTTATACCTTCATCTGATTTTTTATCCACTGGATTTAACCACTGTTCAAACGTAATTTTCCTGCTATAGATTTCACTTTTAATGTTGCTGAATCCGGCATTCTCTAAAATTTTTTTCCACTCTTCCGGGGATGCAGCGTACATATGGGATGGGTCCCGCATTCTCTCCATATCATTCAAACTATTTATCATATTATCCGGTGCGGTCATATCGTCTATTCCTATCCTACCACCTGGTTTCAGAACCCTGTAGCATTCATTTGCAAATTCATTTTTATTCTTGAAATGATGCGGCGCCCTCCTGGATGTAACAACATCAAACTTTTTATCCTCGAATGGCATCAAATCAACATAGCCTTTGACCGTAATTACATTTTTGAGTCCATTTTCCTCAGCAAGCTTTCTGGTTTCATCCAGCATTTTATCAACCATATCCAGAGCATAAACTTTTGATATTTTCTTTGCCAATTTAACTGCAGTGAAACCAGCACCAGTGGCGGCATCAAGCCCGATCATATCTCTATTCAGTTCAAGCATATCCATGAGAATATTTAGATCATTGTCTCTTGCATGGGATTCACTTTTTGAATAGTAATCAGAGTTTTTGGAAAAAAAATCTTTCGTTTTATCATATCCATTCATGAAAAAATATTGATACAGTGTATATAAACTAATCTCAAATTACTGTATTATATAAAAATAAACTTTCAAATGCGGAGAGTGGGATTTGAACCCACGAATCCCTGCGGAAATGGACCCTAAATCCATCGCCTTTTCCTAGCTCGGCAATCTCCGCACATCCTGTATTATGGAAGTTTATATATAATTTATTGAACAAATTAGAAATACATTCCACGCATGATGGATTATGATAGACCCGGATGATACTGCAGTGGTGATGATTAATTACAGTACAGACTTTTTCAGGCACACATTCAGTAAAATGGAGTTTCTGTTGGGTATGGATTATATAAATTCTTTCGTTTCTAAATATAACATTCCTGTTATATTCACCAGAAGAAAACTCTGGTATGATATTCATAATCACGATTTGAAAGAGATACGGGATTTCAAGGAAAAAAACAGGAAGAAGAATATGCCTCCTGAATCTGATTACGATGAAAATTTTATAAAGGAATTTAATAGAAAAATAACCGTTAAAAATGAGATAAATGTTCAAAAGGAGGACATTTTTTTTCACAGTAACATTGCAGATATTCTGGAAAATACGGAGAGAAAAACAATATTATTCGGTGGATTTTTTACGGATACTGACGTATTTATCAGTTCTGTAAGTGCCGGTATTCGTGAGTACAGAAGCCTTGTGGTATCTGATATCTCTTCCACATATTCTGAGCGATTGTACTTCCAATCCTTGGAAATGATTAGCCAATTCATAGAAGTGATAGATACCAGAGACCTTGGAGAGGATTTCCCATTATAGTTCCAATAAGGAAACTATTTAACCCCATGATAAATAATAGTTTATGCTGGAACAGTTATTTAAGCCTAAAAGTATAGCAATTGTTGGTGCATCATCTGACAGCCTCAAGGTTGGCAATATCATTTTAAGGAATATAGCATCATCTTACTCTGGTAAAATTTATCCCGTAAATAATAGGAGTACTGAAATATCCGGTTATACCGTATATAAAAACCTTAGAGATATAAAGGGCCAGGTTGATCTCGTAGTAATTGTTGTTCCAAGGGATGCTGTACCCGGAGTGATGGAGGATGCAGCAGCAGTAAAGGCCGGCGCTGCAATAATTATCACATCAGGTTTCAAGGAAACTGATCAACACGGTGCGGAACTCGAAGATAAGATAATGGCAACTGCAAAAGAAAATAATATAAGGGTACTTGGTCCGAACACTATTGGTTTAATAACACCGGAAGTTAATGCAACTTTTGCATTTGCAGATGTAAAAAGAGGAAAGGCTGCAATTGTTGCACAGAGCGGGGGACTCGGTGTATACATGCTTAACTGGGCCCAGGAATCCAATGTTGGGATAAGCTATTTCATAAGCTTAGGAAATCAGGCAGATGTGGACGAAACTGACGCACTTCAATTCCTTTCTTCAGATGTTGAAACCCAGGCAGTATTTTCATATCTAGAGGGCGTTTCATCAGGGAATAAATTCCTGTCAGTTATACCGGATGTTACAAAAAGAAAGCCGGTAATATTCTTAAAGGGTGGAATAGGCAAAACCGGCGCAGCTGCTGTTAAGACACATACAGCCAGTGTTGCCGGGTCTATAGATATTTTCCGCGCCGCAGTGAGAACCGTAGGAGGCATATTTGTTGATAATATAGAGGATATGCTCAATCTTGCAAAGATAGTGCTCTCCTCAGAGCCAGTAACAGGAGACATCCTTATTATAACAAATTCAGGGGGTCACGGTGTGCTTGCAACAGATGCAATAGACACAGAAGGACTAAAGGAAATAGAACTTCCGGACAGGATAAAGCAGGAGCTGCTCAGTGTAATACCTGCGCAGAGTACACCAAGAAATCCAATAGATCTTTCTGGCGATGCTGATTATACCAGATATAATAACGCTCTGGGAATAGTAAAGGATCTGGACTGTACAAAAATAGTTATAGTACAGTCACTACCAATGGTTACCTGTTCTGATGTTGCAAAGGCAGTTGTAAATTATCGTGGAAAGGGAGTAATAGGAATTACCATGGGTTTAGATCAGAATGCTGCGGCAAAACTTCTGGATTCTGTGTCGGTGCCATCATTTATATTTCCTGAGGATGCCATCAAATCCATAAAATATATGGTAGACAAGCCCGAATCTGTAAAAAAGATCAGGACGCCCGACCCTATAAGAAAGGCCGCGGACTTGGTCAAGGGAAAAACCTACCTGAGGGATTTCGAGGCAATGGAGCTTATGGAAATATACGGCATAAGAACACCGCTGTACGCAATGGCAGAAAATGTTGATGAAGCCCAGGCAGGATCAGACACCGTTGGATATCCATTTGTCATGAAAATTTCCCCGGATACTCCTGTACATAAAACAGATGTAAAAGGCGTTATCATGAATGTGGAGAAAGATATGGTTTCACAGGCATTTACAGAACTCAACTATAAAAGGGTGATAATGCAGCAGCAGATTTCAGGAGCGGAAATATTTATAGGAGGAATAAACGACCCTGTATTTGGTCCAGCCATTGTAGTGGGAATAGGTGGCGTTTACATGGAAGTCATCAAAAGCCTGAGCTATGGTATATGCCCTGTCTCAGAGGATGAAGCATACAGGATGATAAAGGAGAGCAAGATTCTGGATATGCTCAGAGCCAGGAACAGTAATTACGATGTAAATGCAACGGTAAGTGCCATCTCAAAGATATCAAACATGTTCATAGATCTGAATATTAAGGAAATGGATATAAATCCGTTAATCGTTAATGAAAAAGGGGCCTTTGCAGTGGATGTGAGAATTGTTCTATAATTCAATGGTAAAATGATATTATCATACCGATCAGGAATATAATGCCTATAAACGAATTGGCGTTGAAGAAGGACATCCTGATCGTTTTTATATTTGATGGGTTTACAATAATATGCTCATAAAGTATTAATCCTATAATAGGAATCAAAAGGAAATCATAATAAATATTTTTGACCAGAAATGCTATGAAAATGAAAAGTACTATGGTAAATATATGGAAAATATAGGAAATGGTCATTCCCTTCCTGAGCCCGAACCTAACATTCAGAGTTTTCAGATTGTTTTTCCTGTCATAATCCATATCAGGTATAGTGTATATAATATCAAATCCTGCTATCCAGAAGGTAGAAATAAGAACAGTAATGTAAATTATCAACGGTGGAAAAACTGGCGTTATGGCAAGGAATCCACCGAGAACGCCAAGCCCTATGGTAAAACCCATGAAGAGATGTCTCCATGCAGTTACCCTCTTCAATAGGGGATCAGCTATGAAAAACAATATCACAACAGGTGAAAGATAAAAAACAACATCATTCAGTAAATATGTGGAAATTTCAAATACTGCTATAAGAATGGCGGTGAAAATGTATGCACTTTGGAGTTTCATAGTGCCTTTTACCAGTAACCAGTCCTTCTTCCTTGGATTGATTTTATCATAGCGCAACCCCATTATTCTGTTTATGGACATGCCAGCGCCTCTTGCGCTTGTGGCAGTTATAAGTATTATTATATATTTCAGAATATGATATGAACCCCCGGATGCTATTATTGCTCCGGCATAAATAAATGGAAGATCGAATACCGTATGTTCAAGTTTTATGAAATCAACAAGTTCTCTTGCTTTCATATTATAACTCTGATAGCAAAATAGTTAATTAATAATATGTTTAATATGTTGATTAGTCATCTTTATACATGGTGTCTGTATCCTCTCCTCCCTGGAAGAAATCAGACATAGTTGTATATACATCCTCAAAGCCCAATGCATCCTTGGAAGACACAGGAATTATTTTGTTCAATATATCAGAATCCTTCAGTGCATTTATTATATTCAGAAAGTAATCTTTTACTGTATCTGTATTCTCATTTCTTAATTCATCATAGAGAAGGTCTGGATTGTCCTCCCAGTCCGATATTTCTTTGACTTTATCCTCACCTATTAGATCAATCTTATTCAGTATGAACATCATAGGTACATAAAATCTGGAATATACCGAGCCGAAAAGCATTTTTTCCGAAACATAGCCTGAAGGTGTCTGTGAAATCATGGAATCTGCCATAAATGCTATCATGGCCTTCTTATCAGCAAGTGATTTGACTAGCAACGGGCTTCCCGGTCTGAAGCTGAAAAGCTCAATTTGCCCTGGCGTATCAAATA
>JAKAAT010000028.1 GCA_021802205.1 Thermoplasmata archaeon | reverse complement strand
CAATATATTCCCTTAAGGATATTGAGTTTCTTATTACATTGATGATACTTCCTGATGAATATCTGGACTGTGGATTAACATCCGAAGAGAATATATTCTTCAATGAGGAAGAGAAAAACTTTTTAACTGTCTTAACATTATTCAATTGGGGGATTGTTTTGTTTGTCATAACTCAGAATTAATTCCCCCAATTTTAACTTTGGCTGACAGGATATTGTTGTTATTCCTCGTTGCTACATGATTAAGCAATTATAATTATGAGTATTAGTCAGACATGCGGAGAGTCTGTCTATTGTAACCTCTTATTTTAGTTATTATTAATCCCCGTTGAATATTATAATATTTCCTGTTGAAATAGTGTATGGACTTGTCAATTCCTGCATATGAACACACTGGTTATGGTTCGGAATATTTATACACTGATCACTGGGAAATCTGAACAGATACTTATGGAAACAGACTCAGATCGGACCGGCAATTAATGGATAAATTATTCTATCGTTCCTGAAGTGCTTTCATTCAGAATACCTGCAAACTGGATAATATATCTTTGATTCAGTTTATGTATTGAACCAGCAGTTAAATGGTTGAAAACATAACCAGATGTGGAATGTAAATCTATCTGACCACATCGGCTGCTTTTCTTTTTACAGAAAGTGATGGGTGCATTGAATATATCAGCCAGACCACTGGAAAGAGATCAATAAGAATCGCACCGGGAATTCCGAATCTATACAGAGAGAAGTACCAGTAATGGGAAGGCTCTATTATGACAGGTATGACTGAATGCCACCACCCGTATGTTATGGCGTATAAGGGAGCGCCTATTAAGGTCAGGCCGATGAAGGTTATTACAGCCTGCACGTTTCCAGAACCCATACGCCATTCCATGCTAAATGTACAGTTAAATGCGAGACCCATCCCAAGGCCGAATATGAATCCACCAAAGGTCTGGTAAAGGACACTCTCACTCTGATCGAAGAAGAAGTTTGTATGCATCCCGAAGCCAAGAATCGCTATCTGCGATATCACGGAAAAAACGAGGAGAGATACTGCAAGTGCCTTTGCCATCGTGCGATCTTTCGTTTCTCCGAGCGTTTCCCGGAACGAGGTCTGGAAGCAAAGAATTCCCAGATATCCAATAGATCCGAAAATCAGGCCAAAAGCAAGCCATAATCGTACCAGGTTATCTGTAAATACGAACATTATAGCTATGACTGCTATCGTTATACAGAATATCGAAAGTTGTACCTTTCTTCCGGGCCAAATCATCGTCGGCCTCACTTTTGATAGTGATACACCATGGCGTCCCATATATCTTTTTCCTACTATTATTGCATATATTCCTGCAATCATAGCAAAGAAGAACGGAAATGCCCACATGCTTCCGGTTGCAAAGCCGGAGTAGAAATCACCTATATTGCATCCTCCCGCCATACGCGTGCCGTATCCGATAAGTATCCCTCCAACCAAGACCTGAAGAAAAAGCCACCTGTTAGGTACCTGCCTGATTGAAAATTCCCTCCTTAATGAAGATACGAGAAGTGGCCCTATTATTATTCCGTAAACGAGAAACCACGTAAATGCCTTTCCGAAGACAGGTATTGGATATACTTGATAATATGGAAGAGATGATATTTTTAATCCGAAAAAACTCCAGAAAACACCCCCCATCTGGCTTTCTGCTCCTGTAACACCCCACCATAGACCGGTACCGGTTAGCAGATATGTAAACAGAGCGAGAAGAAAACTCGTGACCGCCAGTAGAATCCCGTAAAAGTAAGCCGTGCTGAAAAACGCTTTCATGGATGATAAATATTATCATTATTATTATCGTTTTTATAAGTGCATAATTTGCATTAATATTGCTAAATTGTTTATTTTATGTCCATAAACGAAATAAATAAAATTTATTTGTTCTCGATGTATATTATCCAATGAAAAAACAGTGTGATATGTCTTTTGTCAGATCTGGAAATGATTATTCTGGGGAGTATTGGAGTTATCAACATTGCAGAAATAAAAGCTTCTAAAATAAGTGTTGAAGGAGTAATATATGGACACTTTAATTCTCGAAGGAAGTTGCAGAAAGTATGGCACATTTTGCCTTCTTCCGTTCTCTTATTCAGGGGAAATGAACCAAAAAACCTAAATGGAAATGGGCCGGTCGGGATGATTTGATTAAGGTTTTAAGCGAATATTTTAAAAATAATCGTTAGAATCAATTTCCTTTCTAAAAATGACTATATATAGTCGGCCAGACGCGTATCTCCAATAAGAGATAACTTTTAAAAAAATGTAATATATAAATTATAGAGATTATTTATATTACTAGAATCTAGTGCTTGTGATGCTTTTCTGCATGCTCTTCCATTTCCTTCTTGGATGCAAAAGACATGTTGCATGCTTTACATTCAAATTTTTCTTCAGACATTTATTCACCTCAAATATTAAGTGCGGTACACATTTTAAAGTTTTTCCCTCAACGGTTGATGCATCTTAATGCTGAAGTCCCTCTCTTGCTGAAAGTCCCGCTCTGAGTACCACCTCGGATAGTGCTGGATGGACATGAACAGTTCCTGTTATGTTTTCCAGATTTCCGTTTCCGGCATTCATTGCCACCACCACCTCGTGCAAGAGTGTTGAGGCATCTGTACCCATTATGTGACAACCCAGTATTTTATGTGAAGTTTTTTCGATCAAAATCTTGACGAAGCCAGATTCATCCTTCAGTGCCATGCCCATTCCTGTGTCAATATATCTATATTTTCCCACAACGAAGTCTAATTTCATGGCTTTTGCCTTCTGTTCACTGAGACCGACGCCTGCGATTTGCGGGGATGTGAATACTGCGTGGGGAATTGCATTGTAGTTTACTGGAATCTTATTATCTGAATCAATTATGTTATAGTAGCTATACTGAGCCTCCAGGTTGGCACTGTGTTTCAGCTTGTAGCTTCCGATGACATCGCCAAGGCTGAATATTCCTTTAACGTTTGTTTCAAGGTATTCATCGACAATAATAAAACCACTTTCACCAAGTTTTACGCCGGTTCTTTCAGGCATCAGGATGTCAGTATTTGGAGTCACCCCAACCGCTATGAGCAATTCTTTAGTTACGATTGTTGTATTATTATCTTCCACTGAAGATTTCACCTTTACATGATAAAACCCCCCTTTCTTTGTAATCATTTCAGGTTCAGATGAAAGCAGCACCGTATGCTTCTTGGCAAATTCGACCGTGAAGTTTCTAGAAATCTCTTCATCCTCTCTGGTTAACAGTCTATCGCTCCTCTGTATTAGATACACTTTTGAGCCAATGGAACCAAAAAAATGCGCCAACTCCACTGCTATGTAGCCACCCCCTATTATGGTCAGTGAATCAGGAAGACTTGAGAGGCGGAGAGCTTCCGTGCTAGTCAGATATCCCGCCTCAATCAAGCCCGGAATATCCGGTATCTTCGGCCTAGCTCCGGCAGCTATAAGTATCTTCCCTCCTCTGATTAATGTGTTCCCTACCATCAACTCTTTGTGACCTCTGAATTCTGCAATTCCTCTGAACAATGTAGGATTTTTTGCAGTGGATAAATATTTTTCAATGCCATCGGATTCATCATCGACAAAAGCGCTTACTTCTTTCACTATTTTTGGAAAATCTACTGAAATATTGTCAGCATTGACTGAGAACTTGCGCGAAGAGCGCATAGTTTCCACTAAATCAGCCACATGAAGGAGCATCTTTGAGGGAATACATCCTCTGTTCAGGCATGTTCCACCAAGTGGACCCGACTCTATTATAGCGACCTTTAATCCATTTCTTGCAGCCTCATTTGCAACATCCAGTCCGGACCCAGAGCCAATAACAACAAGATCAAATTTCTCCACCATTTGAACCACCCATTTTTTAAACTTAGACAATGAAAGCAATACATCCATCACAATAACCAAGCGTCATAATATGAGATGTCTTTCAAATATGTGCCGCATTGATAATGATGTCTCCACTTCTTCCGGGCATAGTTTCCATAATGGAACAACTAAGCCCAATTATTATCAGAACCTCCTTTACAGCCTTAACGGTCTTTGACAGAGCAGCTTTTGAAGCAGATTCTGACCCAATCTGTCATATTAGTCTAATATTCTAATTCAGACCGTGTATAAAAGGGGATTCCGTCAACGGTTGTAATCAACCCTATTATACAAATTGAAAAAATATACAAGATCAAGACAGTTTTGGATGCTATATCAACATTCAAAATTCTTGATCGGTTTTTTCATGCATCAACCGTTGTGGGAGAAGATTAGTATGGCGGTAAAGAATTCAATAAATATGTTTAATAATGCGGAATGTATAGTCAAATCAATGGGAGAAGACCATCTTGAACAGGTAAAGACACTGCAGATTGCAATATATTCGGACGGGCAGTCATACAAGGGTATTAGGGATGGAATAAGACTTCTTCCAATTGATAAGCTTGTAATAATACATGAAGAAGTTCATGATAAGAATACCCGCCTTATCGAGATACCATTTAGGGAATTCACCAAACAGATAGCAAACGCTCTAATGACAAGTGTTGAGGAGGTTGTGGTGAGATCTGGTGACCTGAATGAAGTACTTGAGGCAGTGAAATCAGTATACAAAGACAATTGCAACGAATATGACGATTTTCTCATGAATGTAACTGAGGGTGCTAAGCTCATGTCATGCACGGCAATTTCCTCAGCTTTCATTTTTGGCATAAGAGCCTTCTGGATCGATCCCAAGGGAGTTCATATGCTGCCCATACTTAAGCTTGGATACCAGAAAATCCTCTCTGAAACTAAGCTCACTATTCTAGATGCGCTTGCGAAGAAAAGAGGTAAAGTGGATAGCCTTGAACAACTTTCAGAGATGACGGGGTTGGAAAAATCCCTTATCAGCAGGCACATGAACGGCACGGACGATTCACAGGGCCTTGTGGACTTGGGGCTTGTCTCGGTGAATCGGGGTGCAAGAGGCAGGATTGAAGTTGAGATAACTGCTCTTGGTAAGATTGTTACTGTTTGACTTCAGTAAGTATTGCTATTAACCATTGGATGAAAGAAGTTAAGAAATTCATCGGAATTGGATGATATGGTACATTTTGATGAAGATGTTTTCAAGCAGAGAATGCAACGATTTTCCAAGGTCATTGTTACAGTGACAAAGTGGGACATCCTACTTTCAGGGGACAAAGCCAGGGAATCAAGAATTCAAATGAAAACCGACTCAAGCCCTGGAATATTTTGTGCCAAGTCTAGCCATGTCCCAGATTGATGTTAGATAGTGATCGTTAAACAAACCCGAAAGGATATATATTAACATACCATTATAATTGCTAAATCAATCAAAATCTATATTTTTATGACTTTTCTAATATGTTGAGTTTTTAATATTTAGGTATGAGCCTTACCTATATTAAAATATACAATAAAGAGATAAAAAAATATTTGAGAAATACGTTTGTAAATTTTATGTTAATTACAATATTTAATTTGACGACACACTAAATATATATTGGATTGTCGACAATATCTCTTTAGTTTTGTTTAACCTATAATGACCGTACCCAGCTACCCCCTATGCTTTCTTTCTCTTCCCTGTTTCCTTAATCGAAGTTTTTCTATTTTTCCTTTCATGCTCCTCTAGTAATTTCATTATAACATCATTATAGCTTTTCCTGGAGCCGGATTTCAGTTTATCCAATCTATCTCTTGTTTCATCACTGATTTACATATTTATGAAATGTACAGTTTATTGTTATTTTAAAAATAATGCCATGTGTGAGTTCGGAGAATATCTTAATTAGTTATTATTTGCTATATATTTAACAATAATTAAGTCCAGAAATTCATCCACATCATAAACTCAGTGACTTTACTTTCTTTCTGGTAGAGCGATTTGTAAAATCACGGCCTTTGATTATGCAGGCTTTGTTTTTATGTTCAAATCTCCTCAGGTCATTGTTTTGCTGTAACCAATGTAAAAAAAGAAATTTATGTATTCAGGTAAAAAAAAGTTTACTTTTGAACTTTAATACTTCTCTGCGATAGGGAACATATGACTGAAAAGAAAGTAACTATGAGAGTTTTTGGTATGACTTGCGATGATTGCGTTAGAACTGTAACTGATGGACTGGAAAAACAGGGGGCGGATGTGTTATCAATTTCATTGAGTAATGGCATTGCAATTGTAAAGATAGATGATGCTAAAATTTCGGCGGAGAATCTTATTAAAGCCCCTGTCTTTGGAGAAGAATCCCATTACAAGGCACAGTTGAGAAGAGTTGAGTGATATGATCCAGGAATATGATCTTGTCATCATCGGGAGAGGTGCTGCTGCATTCTCTGCCGCAATAAGGACGAGTGAGATTACTTCTAACCAGGCAAGCATAGCAATGATAGGTTTCGGACCAATAGGAGGAACGTGCGTTAATGTTGGTTGCGTGCCATCAAAATATATAATAGAAGCAGCAAAGGTGGTCAGCACACAACGAAATCCAAGATATCCCGGAATTAAACAATCAGATCCTGTAGTTGAGTTTGGCAAACTCATGGAATCTCTCAGGGGAGCAGTTGAAGAAGAGAGGAAGAGTAAGTATGAGGATGTTTTGAAATTTTACCCGAACATAACGATGTACGAGGGAAGGGCTAGTATTATTTCTAGAGACACTGTGAAAGTAACATCCAAGTTGGGAGAAGAAGATATAAAAGGATACAATTTCATCATAGCCACAGGTTCCAGTCCCATGATTCCGAAGATTGAAGGACTTGAAGATACAGGCTATTTGACCAGTGACAGTGTATGGTCTCTCAATGAGCTTCCCGGTGAGATTGGTATCCTGGGAGGGGGGTTTGTTGGTCTGGAGATTGGTCAGGCCTTGCACAGACTCGGTTCAAGTGTCAGGATAATAAAGAAACATGATACCATATCAAGAGGAATTGAAAGGGAAGTTGGCAGTGAACTTATAAGGGCCCTGGAGAATGATGGAATTTCATTTTTAATAGGGAGAGATGTTGAGAAAGTTTACCAGAGAGGAGATAAAAAAATCATCAGTACCAGGTATAAGGGAAAAATAGAAGAAATAGAGGTGGATGAGATTCTGATCGCATCAGGCAGGAAGCCAAACGTGGCGGGGCTCTCACCTGAAAACGCAGGTATTGAATATTCAGATAAAGGAATTAAAGTAAATGATGATTTCTCCACGAGTAACCCATTGATTTACGCAGCCGGAGATGTTGTGGACCAGAAATACAGGTTAGAGACCCTTTCTGCAAGAGAAGGTGCGATTATAGCATCCAATATCTTCAATCATTCGTCAAAAGGAATCAATCTCCAAGAAGTCCCATGGGCAATTTTTACAGAGCCACAACTGGCTTCCGTTGGTTACACTGAAGATGAATATAACAGGAACTTTGGAAAGGCAGTTGTTAGGACGATTCCTCTTGTTATGGTGCCGAAAGCTAGAATATTGAGGGAAGATATAGGACTATTCAAGATTGTAGCTGATGAGGATACTGGAAAGATCGTTGGTATACACGTACTGGCACCTTATGCCGCAGAGTTTATTATAGAGGCCGTGATAGCAATTAAAAATGGATATACGTATAACGATATAATCGAGAACAGCCATATCTTCCCAACTGTGGCAGAAGGCATCAAGCTGACGTCACAGTCTTTTACCAGAGATATGACTAAGATGTCGTGTTGTGTGGAGTGATAAAAATGAAAGTGAAAGAAATAGTTTCAAAATCTGGTTTCGCAGAAACAGTAAAGATACTTGAGAGATCTGTTGATGAAAATGGGCTGAAGGTCATTTCAATTATAGATGCGCAGGCTAATTTAAAGAAGATTGGAATTGAAGGAGGAGGTAACAAAATTCTTGAAGTTTTCAATCCGAAACTTGCCAAGGAAGTTTTTGACAATGATCTGAGGGCGGGCATAGTTCCACCCCTGAGAATTTATATCTATGAAGAAGGTAACAGGACCCATGTGTCAGTTCAGAGCGCGGTTGAACTTTTCTCTCAGTACAATGGACTGGAGGAACTCGCCGCAAGAGTGGATACAATGCTTGATTCGGTGGTTAATTCCGTCAGGTAACACATTATTCTGGGGTAATAAACTGGAAAAATAAATCCCAAAGCATCGTTCAATTAATCCTTAACTCCTTATTTTTTATGCAATGGGAATTTCATATTCTCTAATTTTATCCTTCGTTAATTACTTATTCTATGGCATTTTAACCTGACTACAAAAAATATTGATACATACTACGTATACTATATAATATGAATGTTATACCTGACTCGGTGAAGAAATACGAGACAAAGGATGTTGAGATGAGGGTTTCAGGGAACAATTAATATACATATGAGATGAGTAGTAAATGGAATAGTGAAACCAAGGTCAATGCGATTGGTTAAATCAAATTATGAGTACGGTAACATAACATCACTCTATAAAATAGCAGAGAATACAATTATACCCATTCTTAAAGAAATATATCCCACAATATGGGAGAGGATCATATCATATGTGATGCTCTGGGATATACAGCTACTGCCAATGAAATCAAGACACTACTTATATGAGAGGACATGTATTTCAAGAATAATGGTTGAGAGTATGTCCCATGATTCACTATCCAGGATGCTTTCATAACGTTCCGAGTAACAGGATGTAAGGGCAATGAGAAGATTAAAGGAGAAGGGAGAATATGCTTTGATGGATTCAACTGCAATATTCTCAATATCAGAAAATATATCGTTTATGGAGAAAGGTGAGATCATGGGCGAGATACCGAAGAAGGCAAAGGAGGTCATTTCTGATATGAACATTGACATAGACATATTACATATAAAGGGCTGAGTTAGGATTTAAAATATTTTTCAATGATTAAAGATGCTAAAAGCAAAGCTAGGAGGGAAAGCCCAGAAGAAATTGTGAAATCTAGTGAGTCTCCAGCTAGGTAGGAGAAAATTGTCAGAGCGATTGCAGGAGGGTGAGTTAGATTGGTAAATGTAATAAAGGCAGAAACAATCAAAACATTGAGGATCATTCCAACCAGGCTCTCTCCCAATAGAAAATGAAAAGCATCCGATGAAAGGATAACGACTCCATAGGTCGCAACTAGGCTCTTTCTACTGGAGTACTTAGTCTTTCTTTGGAAAACCACGAGATAAGCTGAAACTGCGTATGGTGGTGCTAGGATGTAGTCTCCTCTGATTGCCATAAGGGAGAATATGGAAGCAAGTATCATTAAGAAAACAATGTAATCCTTGACTTTCTCAGGTGTGAGATTATCTCCAAAAATGTGTCTTATCGTAGCAACCATTGATCTTAGATAGTGAGCGTTAAACAAAAATCTTTCCATTTTAAGATAGATTTATTTTCACCTACTTTTATAATTACTTTTTCTACTCATTTAGCCAGCCTTTATAATATTCCCTAGCTATGTCATCTCACCTATTGTTGCCTTTAGATTATCAACTTCTTTAGCCAGGGACTTGTCAGGGTCATTCACCTCGAATCCTTCTGACAGTTAAGGGAGGTTTGGATTAGATTAATGTTTTAAACGAATATTGAATTTCTAAAATTTATAGGTAAAGTTTTATTTCTGTTGCACGTATAATCAATAAGGGGAATAATAAATTTCTTGACGTAACTTGCCCTGAGTGCACTGAGACCTCTGGAGTACAGTTCAATTCTGCCATTGGCGGAAGTTTCTACTATGCGATCAAAAATGACGGAAAAAAGATACGTGGTGTGAGCACAATCCATATGATAATCGAGAAAAATCTAAAGCGTCACTATTTCGAGGATACATTTGTGGAATTGAGAAAATGGAGGTAACATATTCCAATTTAGCATCCAAATCTTATATTCAGCATCAAGTTTAGTATCTATAGACACCTATTGCTAACTATGGTAACAACAGTTCAGATTGACAATGAACTCAAAGAAAGACTTAACCACCTGAAAATACATCCGAGGGAATCTTACAATGATTTGATTTCCGGATTAATTGACTCTTATTCTCCTGGTGTGGCAAGCGGGGAGTCACTGATTGAGATTCTCGAGATCCTTTCGGATCCCGAAATTATGAGGGGAATTGCTCGAGGACTAGAAGATATAAAGGCAGGAAGGACAAAGACTCTCGATCAAATCAGCAGGGAGTTTGACTGATATTGTCTTTTGATATAATTCTTTCAGCAGAATCTGTGGAGTTTATCAGGAATTGTGACAAAGAGGTCAGAAACAGGATTCCCAAAACGCTTCGAAAACTCGAAGATGAACCTGAGAAAGTGAACCTGTTGACGTCAATTTTAACGGGCATGTGGAGTGTGAGGATTGAGGGCTATATAGCTATCTATCAGATCAAAAACAATGAATTAATAATTCTCGTAGTCAAAATCGATCACAGAAAGAATGTATATTAATAATTTATGTCTAATGGACCGATCTATTTCAAGACCTAAATAGTAAAATTCTTAACCTTATCGTGTTATGATATCAATGAATGGATAAATTGGTGAAATTAAAATTTGGCGTTTGCAAGAACTGCGGTCATGATGTAGTTTTTTTTGACGGGCAATGGAAACACCACATTACAAGGGCAAAGTTATATCATATCCCGCACTGGCCAACAGGTCATGTGATAACCATTAACTGCAAGAAAGACGCCTGCACGTGCTCTGTGCCAGATCCTGATGATTCAAAGGAGGAGAAATCAAGAATGGTTTTACTGGATAGCCATATGGACAGATAGGGAGAATCACATGCTGTTATACACTGTAAGTAGGATCATGACAATTGCTATGTATATTTGTCATAAGAGTATAATGAGTAGAAGGATAAAAGACATTTAATAAATAAATTAAATGGACCGGTCGGGATTTGAACCCGAGCCCTCTTGCTTGCGAAGCAAGCGATCTACCGCTGATCTACCGGCCCTAGTTGATCTCGCTGCCGATATGTGAAAGCCTGGCAAGGAGCGCATCCATCTGTATACTATCAGTACCACCCTCCACTATCCTGAATTCAGCCTCGGCAAGTGCCATGATAATGGCAAGCTTCTGTTTCGGTGCTATGTGCTCTGCCCTTATGGATGAGTGCATTCCCTTTATTATATCTATCCCGGATAAGCCGTATTCAATGAGCATCTTGTCAAGGTAGTTCCTGGCATCGTTGAAATTACCCTCAATTGCCATATTTATCAAATTTTTGAACTCATCACGGTTGACCTCTCCGGAAATTTCATATATTCCCGTGGCACTGACCTTTCCCGATAATTTCACTGCCTGCAGTATATTTATTGCCTTTCTCATGTCACCGTCGGAAATCTCGTATATGGCATCCAGTGAATCATCGTCTATTTCGAAGCCTTCCTTTGATGCTATATCCTTCAATCTTCCCTTCATGGATTCCCTGTCAATGGGCTTGAATCTGAGTACAACGCATCTTGACTGGATTGGTGGTATTATTTTCGATGAATAATTGCATGAGAATATGAATCTCGTTGTATTGTAAAACATTTCCATGGTTCTTCTCAGTGCTGCCTGGGCATCGCCTGTAAGATGATCGGCCTCGTCCAGAAATATTATCTTGAAACCGAGATCATTTGAAGGTCTTATCTTGGCAAAATTTTTGATGTTTTCCCTTATGATATCTATTCCACGATCATTTGATGCATTCAGTTCCATAAAATTTTCCTTCCATGAATCACCGAATAATGAAATTGCAAGTGCAATGGCAGTGGAGGTTTTTCCCGTACCCTGTGAACCTGCAAATATGAGATGCGGTATATTTTTATCCTTGACATAGGCGTTTAATCTGTTGATATTTTCCTTTTCTCCTATGACATCTGATAGTTTTGTTGGCCTGTATTTTTCCGTCCAGATATTTAGCATACTTTTTTTGATAATTACTTTATTTATAAACCTATCTATGCAATCTATTTCAGGGTGCTGTTCACAATTGATGGGTAAACATTCCTTACTCCTGATGTGTTCTCTATCTCCCTTATGCACTGGTTCAGGTCCATTCCGTAAAGCCCAGATACTATTATTGCTATGGCAGAATGGTCACCGGATGTTGAAAATAAACTCTTTACAAAAATAAAATCCTTCAATGTTTCCAGTGTTTTTGTGTACTGTTCTGGCATGATGTCAAGGCCCAGTATTGCTTCATCTATCCCCAGTTTTTTGACCTGAAACCTTGTGGTGTATGCTATGATTTCCTTATCTCCTTCCATCTTCTGCAGACGGTTGCGTATTGTCCCGGGGCTTACGCCGCAGAGCTTTCCCAGATCCCTTATTGACAGCTTTGAATTGTCAAGCAGGTACCTGGCTATTTCAATGTCAAGCCTGTCAGCCATATTACCTCTATTATATTAAAGAATAAAAATTTATGTTTATAAAGTTATTAATAATAATCAATTGTTTATTAATTTATTATTATTTGTATAGTTTTATTATACAATTACACAATACTTTTATACTAATAACCAATATAGAATGGATAACAATGGAAAACAGAATGCCTTTAATAGGAGAGAAGTTCCCGGAAATGGAAGTTGTAACCACACAGGGAACAAAGAAACTGCCGGACGATTATAAGGGAAAATGGTTCATGCTGTTCAGCCATCCGGGAGATTTTACACCGGTATGCACCACAGAGTTCTTCTCATTTGCACAGAGAAGTGATGAGTTTCAGGAATTGAACACAGAACTGATAGGGCTCAGCGTTGATTCAAAGATATCACATATGGAGTGGATCAACTGGATACATGACAATCTGAAAATAGATGTAAAGTTCCCGATTATAGCCGATCCAATGGGAAATGTGGCAAGGTCACTGGGCATGATCCATGCAGAATCCGCAACATCCACAGTAAGGGCTGTATTCATAGTGGATGACAAATCCATAGTAAGGGCAATACTATACTATCCCCTTGAAATAGGAAGAAATGTATCTGAAATACTGCGTATGATCAAGGCGCTGCAGATGGTGGATAAATTCAAAATAGCAACACCTGCAAACTGGCCAGACAATGAAATAATAGGAAACTCCTTCATAAATCCTCCGCCGGCAACAATGGCAGATATACCGGAAAGATTGAAAAAATACAAGGGTTATGCATGGTGGTTGACATACAGGGATGCTCCTAAAGAGGATGTTGATGAGGCAAAGAAGGTTTCAAGAATGAAGGAGGGGAACTGAAATGCCAATGTATGAAACAGAAAACAATCTAGATGAAAAAACAAGGGACATGTCAAGGGCAAGGCAGTCGCTCATAGAGGAAATGCAGGCAATAATGTTCTATGATGAGAGATTTGATGCCACGAAGGATGTTGCATTGAAAGATGTAATAAAGCATAACAGGGATGATGAGAAAGAACATTTCTCACTACTGCTTGAATATCTCAGAAGAAACGATCCTGAACTTGACAGGGAATTGAAGGAAATATTATTCTCCAAAAAGGAATTAAAGGAACTTGGAGATTAAACAATAATTTTTTACTTTTTAAATAAAATTCAGGAGGATTAATTTCTTAAACTGTTTATTTGACTCTTTCTCATGGTTATTACTTAATTTTATATTGCAAAGAGTCTTTTTAAATTTACAGTAAACTAATTACACACACATCCTATTTCCTTATAAGAATTTAAAAATTTTATTTAAAATTATAAAATAATTTCCATCCTGAATATACAAGTAAGACGAATGAAACTATTATGAGAGCAATGAATAATAATGGCATTATTATTAAATTTACAGTATTATAGTTATGTACATTTATATGAACAGTAGAACTGAAATAATAAAGGAAAGGGAGCATTGAAATTACTGATTTCCCTGAAATAGATACCAGTGTATAAGAAAAGGTAATAAAATAATAAAATACAGAAATTATTTCTGATATTATGCTAAAGCGTGAAAAAACTATTGAAATAAAAAAAATTGCCATAATAGAAAATAATGTGTAAAATGAACTAAATAGCAGCAGTTCTATGCTACTATAAGTCACATAATTTATAATGGACAGTGAGATAAAAACGCCTGTAAGCAGTATCAATAAATCAAAGACCATGTAAACAACAAGTTTTGATATTATGTACTTTAATGCGGAAAAGGGGTATGTTATATATGTCTTTATTAAATTATCCGTTATATCGTTTTTAATATTCTCAATCAACCCAATGGACATTATCAATCCCATGAATACAAATATAATGATTGAAAGAGTTAGTAATTTTGCACTGTCAGGAATTTTTTCTGATCTGATAAAGAATGATAGCAGTATTTCTATAACTATTATGCTTAAGAAGTATACAATAACATTCCTGTTTTTTAATTCAATCCTTATTAATGGCATGATCGATTTCATTCAATAACCCCTCCCTTGAATCTATGGTCTTAATCTTGATTATATCACCACTGTAATTTGATAATTTCAACAATAAGTCCTTTATTTCATTGTAATACACTGTTATATTTTCTCCCTTAACTGTTTCAAAATCATCCTTTAGGTAATCATATAATTCATCATTGTTTGATGATACTATCTCTACTTTATTTTTTGTTCTTTCATATTTTATTTCCTTCAATTTTTGGCTATCTATCAGGAATATTCTATCGGATATGTCTGTTAATTCCTTTAAATCATGGGATGCTATTATAAAGGATGTGCCCTTCTTATTATAATTTTGAATCATAGTTTGCATGGACTTTATGGCATTTATGTCAACGTTTGAAAATGGTTCGTCGGCAAACACGAGTTCAGGTTTATGTAGCATGGAGATAACAAAGGCAAATCTCTTCAAATAGCCGGCTGAAAGTTCCTTTATTCTGTATTTGTATACCTTTTTAATGCCCGATAATTCTATGAAGTTTCCATCTATATCGACATTGTAAAGTTCAGAGATTATTTTTATATAATCCTCAACGATTATATTTGGGGGAAATACTGGCTTATCACTTATTAGGCCTATATGTCTCTTTGCGTCGTTTATGTTTTTGTGCAGTATTTTGACCCCGCCAGATGATATGCTTCTCAATCCGCAGCACATCTCTATAAACGTTGTTTTACCATAACCATTTGGTGCTACCAGCCCTGTAATACCCTCTGGTATATTTATGCTCAAATTATCAAAGATAATGTTTTTACCGTAGTTTTTCGATAAATTTGCACAGGTTATCACATTGTTATTTTTCACGATGTTTCCACCTTCCTACGCCTGTGCTTCCTGTATGCCTTTATACCAAGTATTGCTGCAACCGGTATAATGATAATGAGAGCGGGAGCAATTGCAACGAGAATATATACTGCTGCAATATAAACATAATCAGGGGGAAAAACGATTGTGTTGGTTTTGTTAAGAACCATGTTTATTGAAAGTGGAAAATACGTTCCATTTACATCTACATGCAGTCCAAGCATGTAATTGGCTATAACATTATTTCCGCACATCTCATCGAGTAGCCTTGAATGGGCATCATAAATGCATTCACCGAGAATATTATATGTGGCAAAATTTTGAACATTTTTATCTGAGCTATTTGCTACTTGCTCATCATTGCCTGATACATGTCCAGTATCTGTAGCAGTAATATAATTTCCAGCATGGTATTCAAAAATACCCTTATTATCAATCATCGAGGGTGAAACACATGAAACATTTTCATAAACTGATTTATAATGAGATAACGTTTTTCCTGACCAGAAAAATGGTAAACTAACCTCTGTATTATTAAAAAACAGATTATTGTTTTCCTTCAAAATCTTTATTTCCATTGATTTGAAAAGTAAGACAGGGTGACCTGCATATGTCCCATTGTTATAATAATCGCAAAAATACTTAACCGCTGTCTTTATAGAAATATAATCCTTAAAGGAGGTTACATTAATATAACCAGAAATGTGATTATTAGACCCAGAATTTTTAACCTCATATACAGTATAGTTTATATATGTACCTGGAGAATAAGGTTTTACTGTATTTGTATATTTGAAAGTTAGGGAATTATCATAAATTGTAAAGCTGCCAGACAAAAGGAATAATATAATAATAATTGAAATAAAAATTAATAATTTTTTGTGTTTTTTAATTTCCATAGGGCATCTTAAGAAACGTATCCGCTGCCCGAGTTAAATGTACTGCCCCCATAGGAATTGGGCTCGACCGTTACACTGGAATAAAATGACTGTGTAGTTGATATATACCAGATTCCCACGTGATACTCTCCATCACCGTATGCCATCCAGTCTCCAGATTTCTTATGTGCCCACTGTGCCTTGTCCATATGAATCCAAGCAACTAAATCCCACCCGTTTTTATTGAATGACCAGGATGGGGAATACTCCTTTACACTACTGCCATTAAGGCAGCTATATTTCCAGTAAGCCGAAAAGTGTGTTTTAAAGAGATACTGATGAAGTATATCCTCAAAAGTAACATACCCCCCATTATGACCGCAGCCTGTTGCCACGTTGGCAATATTTCCATTGGCTGGCATAGAATCAACTGTTGGCAGAAAAGCCATCATTATGAACACTGCTACTATCACCCCTATTATTAACTTTTTCCTTCTATTCATAATGATATTAATACATGACTATATATATATTTCGGTAATAATATTAATAAATGGTTTACCAGTGTAGTATATTGAATTTTTACATTTAAAACCAGCAAATATTTTTTAACTAAACTACCTTTTTAATGCCTGATAATTCTATTAGGTTTTCATCTATATCTACATTATAAAGTTCGGAGATTATTTTTGTATAATCCTCAACGATTATATTTGGAGGAAATACAGGTTTATCGCTTATTAGTCCGGTATATCTTTTTGCGTTGTTTGTGTTTTTCCCTAGTATTCTAATATCTCCTGCTACTATGCTTCTCAATCCGCAGCACATCTCTATAAACGTTGTTTTACCATAACCATTTGGTGCTACCAGCCCTGTAATACCCTCTGGTATATTTATGCTCAAATTATCAAAGATAATGTTTTTACCGTAGTTTTTCGATAAATTTGCACAGGTTATCACATTGTTATTTTTCACGATGTTTCCACCTTCCTACGCCTGTGCTTCCTGTACGCAGTTATCCCTAATATGGCCACAACTGGTATAACGATAAAGAAAGCTAAAGCAAATGCTACTATTAGATATACTAGCATTACATATATCCAATCCACTGGAAATACTATAGTATTAGTTTTGTGTAAAAATAATCCCATTATTATAGGGTAACTTGTATTATTGTCATAATACGCTCTTGTGATAGCTGCAAATGTTGGATTTCCCAAGTCCGACATATCATTTAAAAGATGGGAATGCAAATCGTACACTGCAAATATAATGGAGCTGAAGCCTGCAGCGTCAGATTCACTTGCACTGATATAAACTCCAATATGATATTTGTACAAACCTGGACAAGTAATCATACTTCTAGATATATTTTTATTAGAATAATTAAGCATACTATTGCCATACTCTAACATGGTATTCCCCGTACTCTGAAAGAATGGTAATATAACTTTCTTTCCTTTATAATAAATTCCGTTTTTAGTTTTGTTCAGTATTCTATCGGTTACAATATGTGGATACGAACTACTATTATGATATTTCAGATACATATTAATTTTAACATATGTTTCTGTGCTACTTACATTCAGATATCCTGTAGTATGTTCAGATTTGCCATAAATCGTATAGTTTTCAAAGGTTCCTGCTTGATAGAGGATTATTTTATTATTATACTTGAAGGCAAGTGAATTATTATGCCATGCAAACATCCCGGAGAAAGAAATCCCCAAGAATAAAATTACTATAAATATTGTAAATATTTTCTTCTTTTTCGAGACCATTACAAATCACATTACTGATGTTCCCCACTGCCGTAAGAAAAGTGACCAGAGCCATATGAGTTAGGGTCAACAGTTACTGCACTATATGTGGTTTGGGTAAAAGATAATTCCCAAAGGCCGATGTGATATTCAACATCTCCATATGCTTGGTATTTAGCTGAAGAACAATGTATCCATCCTGGCTGACATACATGGACCCATGAGACAATTGGAACTATAGCGTGGGCCGCATTTAAGGGTGTATACTCTTTTATTAGACTTCCATTAGTCCAGCAGAATTCCCAATTGACCGAAAATGTATGCTTCAATACGACAGTCCCGAAAATATCCTTCCAATCTACTGTGCCACCACAATGTCCACAACCTCCACCTACTGAGTCGTTTCTCACATTAGTTTGTTGCTGTTGCACCATTGAGGGAGCAATAACCATCATTATAAACACTGCTACTATCACCACTATTATTAACTTTTTCCTTCTATTCATAATGATATTAATACATGACTATATATATATTTCGGTAATAATATTAATAAATGGTTTACTAGTGTAGTATCTTGAATTTTTACATTTAAAACCAGCAAATAATTTTTAACTAAAAGGCAATAGCATGCTATGTTCAGTATTGTAGTACTCGCATCAGGCAATGGTTCAAATTTTCAGGCAGTCGTGGATGCAATAGATAATGGTGTCATAGGCAATGCAAAAATTTCTAAACTGATATGCAACAACAAAAGGGCATACGTTCTTGAACGTGCCAGGGAAAATGGCATAGAATCTATTCTGGTAGATACAAAAAACAGTGATTACAATAAAATTATCTCGACCGTTCTGGAGGCAGAAACTCCGGATCTTATCCTGCTTGATGGATACATGAGGATTCTTCCTGATTATATAATTGACAAATATCCATTCAAAATGATAAACCTACATCCATCACTTCTTCCTGCCTTCGGCGGCAAGGGATATTACGGATCTAAAGTACACGAGGCAGTAATAAAATCCGGGGCAAGATATTCTGGATGCACAGTGCATTTTGCCACAAATGATGTTGACAACGGGCCTATAATAGACCAGAGAGTTGTTGAAGTAACAGACGATGATACGCCTGAAAGCCTGGAGGAAAAGATACATGTGGAAGAGCACAAATCACTGGTAAATTCCATCAATTTGATCATCACTGGAAAATATAAGATACTTGGAAAAAGGGTTATCAGGGAATGATTATTTTATGATCAGCAGAGTTCCAGCATAGAGTATGTATATGGCAAATCCGAATATGATTGCGGCAGAAGCAATTTTAATATATTTTTCATAGCCTGTTCCGAAATGCCATATTACATATGGAAATAGAAATATCCATATAACTATCCCGGAAAATAAACCGGTAACTGAGAATATGCTAAGTTCCTTTAGGAGAAAGAATCCAGCTGTGAACCACCATATTATCTGGAATGGATTTGTAAGCCCCATAGTTAGTCCGATAAAATAATTTCCTTTCCTTGTCTTTGAAGGCATCCTTGATCTAATTACAGCAAAGCCTAGATAGATCATGAAAACTCCGCCTACAATATAAATTATTTTGAATACGGCAGGGCTTATGATGCCATTTGTTATATAGACGATGAAAAAGAATGTTAAATCGGCTGTCATGGCACCGAATCCAACTCCCATTCCATGGAGCCTTGATTTCAATGATTCATTGGCTATGATTGAATTCACTGAACCAGGAGGGCCTGCAAGTGACAGACCGAGAATTATCCCCAGTGCATATGAATAAAGGAACATCCTTGTCTATATAATGATGCTATTTTAAAATTATAGTAAAGACATATTTTTTAATACTATATAACCGGCT
>JAKAAT010000091.1 GCA_021802205.1 Thermoplasmata archaeon | reverse complement strand
AATCTACCAGAAAGAAACCCACTGAATTTCTGGAATAGATGTATTTATATAATATAGTTCAATGGTATTATAAGAGAAATAACAGGAGCACTTAAATTAAGGCTTCGACTCTTATAAAGTACCTACAGGACGTTTAAGGGAATATACGCCTGTGGAGATGAATGCCAGTACCTTACAAGAACTAAATACAAGTCCGTATGTTAAGGCAGGTATAGTCCATGAATCAGGATGTCCCGCTTACATTGGCATGAGGTGGCTCATACAGATACCGTACCATCTGCCAGTATCCGTTCTTTAACTATCTTACTGGCATCACCATAATTTATCGTGGATTTCCAGATATTTATGAAAACTATATCTCCTACATTCTTTTTAATTGCATCCATATGGATATCCCGGTCATCAACGTATACAACCCGATCTACAGGTATATAAATTCCTATTTCATCCAGGATGTTTATTAATTTTAACAGTCTCTGATCCTTGTCAGGTGTGTGGTCAGTGGAGCTATAGTCAAATAAACCAGCAATGCCAAAAGTTTCCAGTGCCTCATCCACATAATCCCTTCGATTCCAGCTCAGCGTCGTTGTAATTGCCCCGTTATCCCTTGCCCATTTTATGAATTTTACCGCATCTTCGAAAAGTGTTACGGTTATATTATCCCTGTTTTTTATACTTGTTGCATTAATTCTTGTATACGGTGGCTCAACTCCAGAAATATTCAGATGGTCCCATACGGTTCCGTCAAGATCCATAGCCAGAATCCACGGTCTAATCATCATAACTGTATTACAAAGATAAATTAAATTTATCGTATAAAATCTGAAATTTTTTGATCAAAAGATATTATTACTGCATATTTCCAGAGGGTTATAGATTTATGCCTTTTTATAAGTATTATATAACAAATTACATATATTATAACCAGATAGATGTGTATGTTGAGTAACGTGGTTATATCCGAAGTAAAATCAGAGGAGGACTTTAATAACGGCATAAATATTTATGAAGAGGCATTTCCACCATCAGAGAAGAGACCTGTAGAGGATATAAAAAGAAATATAGCAAAAGACCATGAAAAAATGTTTATTGGAAAATACGATGGAAATCCTGCTATATTTATAATGATGTGGCCTGTAAATGATTCAGATTTTTTATTCCTGGATTATATCGCTGTCAAAAAAGAATACAGGGGAAAAGGGCTTGGGTCAACATTTCTTAAAAAAATATTTGATATAGAGGAGGGGTATAATCACGTAATATTCGAGGTGGAAAACCCCAATGAGGGGGATAATAAGAGCCAGAGAATGAAGAGAATAAAATTTTACCGCAGGGCTGGTGCAAAAACATTGACGGGATTTAAATATTTCCTTCCTCCGAGAAATAATAATAAATCACAGGAAATGAAGCTGATGATAATGTCCAGAAAGAGTATTAAAATGGTTGATGGAGAAAAAATACAGACAGTGCTGGAACAGATTTATACACATATATATAACAGGAAGAGCGATGATAAGACACTCAACGGGATACTTGATAATATTCCCGATGATATACATCTTGAATGACTACAGTTTATTTATGCCTTCATGAACCTTTACTGCTATTCCATCCCTGTAATATTTCATCTCCTTCCCTGATACTGTTGCATGTCCCACTGCGAATAGATTTCCTTGGAGATCAGTGACCATGACCTCATTTCCAGGTAGTATATCATTATCACAGCCTTCGATGAATTTGAAGAATACGTTGTATCCCTGTGAATTGAACTCCCCGCTGTCCGGACTGACCATGACCCTTGAATGTGGGAAAGGAATTATATTATTGAGAAGAAGGCCCCCGTAGATAGACAGTGTTAGAAATCCATCATTTCTCATGGTGGCAATAATTTTATCATCCCTCTTGATATTCCTTATATGCCCTGTGGCCCTGGATTTTACAATAAAATCAGATTCTTTAAAAAGGTCCTTTTCAGTGTGGAACTGGAATTTAAATACTGTGTTTATTTTTGTATGTGTGTATCTTCTGATCCTAGAATCTCCGCATATTGATGAATTATAAGACTGAATGCTGGAATTTATTGATTTTAACCAGTTCACATAACTTTCAGTATAACCATGATCTAAAATTCCTGAGGAAACCATCTGGCTTACCGGGTATGTATTTTCAAGTTCTATAGGTATGAATATATCATTCCACTGGACTAGGAAGTTATAATCAGTTGTTTCGTATGAATTTATTATTTCACTGGATACAGGAAATCCATGCCTCCACTGTTTATAATTAATAAGCAATGTTTTTTTGCCATTGCTTATATAAGATTCAGTAAAATCCATAAGGCGCCTGATAAAGATATTTTTATATGTCATGCTATTAAAAAAATACAGTGGGGATTTCAGGGAAAGGTTCCAGTACGGTTTTATGTTGTGGTTCAGCATTTCCAGGTATGCACTGTAAAGTGCGGGATGGGCCATGGATTTTTCCTCCACGTACTGATATAGTGTGTTTTCATAAATACGCTCTTTAATTTCTGTAATTTCATTGAATATTGCCTTGAGATTATGCATGGAAAGTAATTTCAGCCTGGTCTTTTCATCCGCCTTGATTAATTCCGCAGGAGAGTACTTATTAAAAAGAGGGCTCCATTCAGGGAAATCCCGGATTTCTTTCAGATTTCTGGTACCTTCTGTGTACAGTACACGGTTATCCTTTGCATATTTTATATATGATGCAGAATCGAATATATCCACCCCGAGAAGAACTGAAAAGGCAAAGAACATTGGATGGCCCCCGCCAAAAAGATGCACGGGTTTTGAAAAGTCTGAATTTACCTTTGAATTTATAATTATATTGACAAGGTCACTGTACCTGTAGGATTCCAGGAGTGGCACTACCCCTCCTATGGGAAGATATGATGCCTCAGACATCATTTTTGCGGATTCCACCCTTAAATCCGGATAAATAGAACCCTGGATTGGCCCTGCTATTATGGAATCCTCTGTATTTACCTCCTTTAACCTTCTATAGGTTTCATATACTGCAGCTTTTGCCTGATCATAGCTATCCTGCGGTTTCGTGAATATATCAAGGATTGTAATTATATCACTTCCTATTTTTTTCTGGAATTCCACAATCTCCCTGTTACCGTACTCTATGTCCCCATAAACATAGCTCTGAAAAGTGCCGGAATCGGTCATTATTGGGCCATCGAAATTTATGAGCCTGTGCACACCATTTTTTAGAGCCTCCTGTTCAAGTGATGCTGTCCTTTTTATAATATAACTATTGGTTATAACTGCCTGAACCCCTATGGATTTTAATTCTTCTTTGGAAAGAAAATTTAGATTAGGGTTTATAACTGGCATAACTGTTGGTGTTTCTATATCGCCATGTGGCGTAGTGAATTTTCCTATCCTTGCCAGCCCTTCCTTGAAAAACATCTGCATTATGGCTAATTTTAACTTTCTATATAATTATTGGTTGAATGGTTAATTGCCCGTACTGTAGATAAATATTTAAATGGGATGCTTTGTTATGCTGAATCACAATAAGTTTATTTAGGCACACCTAATTACCTTGCCATGGAATTTAATAATAGGGAAAAAAGTCATATGAAAACCATATTTTTATCATTAAAAATTTTCTGGTGCCCATTTAAAAACCTTGAATATATTCATTTTATGCCGAATATATTCCATTCCGGTGCTTATTATCCGGGAAGCATTGAAATGACAGGAGCAAAAATTCCACACGCAGCGTGGACCATAGAAAAATGATGACTTAACATGGATGCAAATGCCCTAAGCAAAAGAAAAAAACTCCTGAGTAAGGATACTCTGCTCATGTTCGGCCCAGCCTGGCTTGTCATGATGGCAGACATGGATGCCTCATCGTATATAGGAGCAGCACAAACCGGTGCAACCCTCGGATACGGTTTAATATGGCTTATGCTGATACTTATTATACCCCTTTATGTGGTCCAGGAACTTGCGGGAAGGATCAGCATCGCAACAAGAAGTGGGTTAGGAGAAGTGGTAAGGAAAAATTATGGAAAGAAGGTAGCATCTCTTGTTGCAATGCCCATGGCAATAACTGATATGTTTACCTACGGAATAGAATATCTAGGAATGGGCATCGGGCTGGAAATAATGGGTTTGTCTCTTTATTATACTATTCCAGTAATATATATTATCCACATATTGATTGTTACCAGAAAAAGGTACTGCCAGGCAGAGAAACCCTTACTTATAATATCACTTATATTGATCATTGCCCTTCTGGCATCGTTATTCTATCGTGGGATTATGCCATTATCCTCCCCACTGGCAAATCCGGTGCTTATTAAACCCACTGCAGGCTATTTCTTTTTGCTTGCTGCAAATGTAGGTGCAGTAATAATGCCGTTTATGATATTCTTTCAGGCATCTGCAACGGGATTAAAATTAA
>JAKAAT010000027.1 GCA_021802205.1 Thermoplasmata archaeon | reverse complement strand
TAATTAATAAAAATTTTAAATATGATAAAATGCAAAGGATTAAATAATTTTATTGGCTAGTATTTATAAGGTGTTCTGGTGTCCATATATAATGCTGTGGTTTTAAGGTCGATAAAAAGGAATATATCAAGGGTAAAAAATAAAAAATTACCCACCATAGCGGGGCATAAGCTGCTGTATGAGTGCAATTTAAGATGCAAGATGTGCCCTTTCTGGAGAAGACCAGACAGTAAGCTATTATCCATGGATCAGGAAATCGCGATGATGAAAAAACTGGAGGAGGCGGGGGTATCATATCTGGGATTTGAAGGTGGTGAACCACTGTTAAGGAATGATACGCCCCATATACTGAGAGAAAGCCATAAAAGATTTCACACATCAATGGTAACAAATGGATGGAGACTGGAGAAAAAAATAAGGGATATTTCAAATTCGCTTGATTTTCTCTTTGTTTCTATTGATGGCAATAAGGAAGTACATGATTCTATGAGAGGTATGAGCGGATCATTCGAGCATGCGATCAGGGGAATCAACGCATCAAAGCATTCCGTTCCTGTGGCTATGAGCTCTACCATAACCAGGGAAAATATAGATACAGTACATGATATACTTGATATAGGAAACGATCTGGATGTTCCAATAAACTTCCAGATTGAATATGATTATTCCACAGCAGAGAAGATCTCACCTGAGAAGGATAAACTCCTTTCTGTTCTGAACATGCTTATTGATAGCAAGAGAAATGATGGGCCTATTATGAATACTGTTCAGTACTTTGAATCCATAAAGAATTCCTGGTTTTATGGTACAAAATGGGAATGCAGACCCTGGCTAACAATTAACATAGACCCAGAGGGTAGAGTGGTAACACCCTGCTATATAATAAACGAATACTCCGGATCAGATTACATATGGGATATGGACATAAAAAAAATGTGGAACAGCTTTGACTGGGAGCCATACAGGTCATGCAACAAATGCGCACTCTCATGCTATCTTGAGCCTTCACTGTTCAAATGGACAAGGCCGGCAATGGTAAAAAGCAGAATTATAGATGCAACGATAGATTACATAAAATTCAGCGGGTCAAGGAAGGGATATTGAGATTATTTTTAAAAGAGCCGCCGACGGGATTCGGTCCCGCGACCTCGTGCTTACCAAGCACGCGCTCTACCAGGCTGAGCTACGACGGCGTTAAAGGTTAATCATAAGTGAATATAAATTATTTTTGAATTTCACAGGAATAAAGAGTTAAATACTCTTAATATATAATTAATATCCATGATTAGCCAGGACATAGAAGCTGACGATATTAAGCGCCGGTGGATTGGATTTTTTGACCAGTACGATTACAATGATCAGATAAATAAACTCAGGAGTGATTATCCTGATGTAAAATCACTTTATATTTCTTACAGTGATTTGACAGGCTATAGCTCTGATTTTGTAGAAGCTTTAATGAAGGATCCATATTATTATCTAACAATTGGAGAATTTTATATAAAAGAAACACTTGGCATAACAAATAACAAGGTTCGCCGACTGAATATTAGACTTATAAATGTTCCTGATATAAGTGGCATAAAATACGAAATAAGAAATGTCCGGAGTACTAATGTAAATTCGTATATATCTATAAATGGCATAATCAGAAAAAATACAGAAGTTTTACCAAGGCTTCAGAATGCTGCATTCAAGTGCCCTGCCTGTGGAGAATTAACCATAGTGCCAGAGGACATACAGAAACTCTTTGAGCCAACAGCGTGTCAGGCATGCGGATGGAACAAGGGAAAATTAAAGCTCATACCGGAGGAATCAGAATTCGTGGATACACAGAAACTGGAGATCCAGGAAAATCCTGATAGCATTGATGGCACATCCCAGCCACAGAGAATTACCTTGATAATTGAGGATGACATAACCGGAAAGATATATCCGGGTGACAGAGTAACAGTTTACGGGATACTCAAGGCAGATGAAAAACACATAGGCAATACAATGCTGACAGAATATAGTATTTATCTTAATGTAAATAATTTCAGGAAGGAAACCAGGGATTTTGAGGAAATAAAAATTAATGATGATGACGAGAGGAAAATCAAGGAACTTGCAAAGGAGCCGAATATAATAGACAAACTTGCAAAATCCATAGCTCCTTCCATATATGGACTTGATGTGATTAAAAAATCCCTTGTACTGCAGCTGTTCGGCGGGGTGAGGAAGATTATGAAGGATGGGACCCATATCAGGGGCGATATTCATATACTCATGATCGGAGACCCAGGAACAGCTAAATCCCAGCTTTTACGATATATGACATACATATCACCAAGAAGCGTTTTTGCATTCGGGAAGGGGTCCAGTGCCGCCGGACTTACCGCGGCGGCTGTAAGGGATGATTTCGGCGAGGGTAGATGGACATTGGAAGCAGGTGCACTTGTGCTTGCAGATAACGGATTCGCAGCCATAGATGAACTGGATAAAATGGATAAGAACGATACTGCTTCGATGCATGAAGCCATGGAGCAGCAGTCTGTAACAATATCCAAGGCAGGAATTATGGCAACGTTGAAATCCAGATGCTCCATACTTGCCGCAGCCAATCCCAGGTTCGGAAGATATGACCCAATGAAGACAATTGCCGAGCAAACAGAGTTTCCGCCACCACTGCTTTCCAGATTTGATATTATTTTTAAACTAATAGACACACCGAATCGTGAAGTTGATGATAAATTGGCAGAACATGTGCTCAAAACAAACCGCCTGGGAGAGATTTACAGGAGCATGGAAAACAGTAATGTAGATATAAGTATTCCCGATGAAGAGAATTTCATAGCAGAACTTGATAAGGACCTTATAAGAAAGTATGTCTCATATGCAAAAAATCGTGTATTCCCCCGGTTAAGTGATGATGCTATCCGTATACTCAAGGACGAGTATGTAAAAACTAGGGCAAGCGGAATTGATTCAGTTCCAATTACTGCCAGACAGCTGGAGTCTACAATCAGGCTCGCAGAAGCGTCAGCAAGGGCAAGGCTTTCCCCAATAATTACAGTAGAGGATGCCCTGCTTGCAAAGGGCGTTGTTGATTATTATCTTAAAGATGTTTCTGCAATGAACGGGCAGGTAGATATAGATATACTTAACACTGGAATAAGTACAAAACAGAGAACAGAACTTGAAATTGTGCTTTCGGCAATCAAAGAGGCAAAAGAGAACTCCGGTGAACAGAAAAAGGCACCGGATATAGAAACTGTAATAGAAATGCTCAAGCTTAAGGGAATAAGCAGGGAGAGGGCAGAAACCGATCTAGCCAGGCTAAAGGCAGATGGCTTTATTTTTGAACCACAGAATAAAAAGGTGGATTTGATTTGAATAATATAAATATGAAAATACTCAATATTAACGGAGAGGTGCTTCTGGCTGCCGCAGACAGCGAATTGATAAACAAGCATCTCAGAGAGGGAAAACTCCATCTTGAGGTAAAACAGGACTTTTATGGAGAGATGAAGGTCTCTGAGGATACACTGATATCATCACTGGGCATATGCACAATAGCAAATCTTGTTGGAGAGCGTGTGGTAAATGCTGCAATAGAAGCGAATTATATAGACAGGGAGAACATAATAAGAATAGAAGGGGTACCACATGCACAGCTGGCAAAAATAGTATAATAAGGTGCTACAGAGGATTACACTGGCGGTAAAATATAATGGTAAAGGATATATATAGTTAAATAATAGGGAATAACTTACAATTAATAGGATGGTAATATGGCTGATAATAAGAAAAATGATGAAAATTTTCAGTATATCGTTCGAATAGCGAATAAAGATATAAAGGGAGAGAGGAAACTCAATCTGGCACTGGCGGATGTTAATGGGATAGGCGATAGGCTGGCAACAATACTTATTAAGAAATTCAACCTTGACAAAAACAGGCAGATTGGGGAACTCAGTGAGGACGAAGTTCTGGAAATAAGGAAATATGTAGAGAACAAGGAATATGAGAGCATGCCGGTCTGGCTTTTGAATCACCGGAAGGATATTGCAACAGGAAAGGATTTGAATCTTCTTTCAAATGATTTGAATTTACAGATTAGTGATGATATAAACCTTATGAAAAAAATGAGATCGTACCGTGGATTGAGACACGAACAGGGACACAAGGTAAGAGGGCAGAAAACACGTTCCAATGGAAGACACGGATTATCAATGGGAGTTATAAGAAAGAAACAGGAACAGAAAAAATAAGGTGATGTAATGGGAGACCAAAAATTTCAAAGGAAAAGATATTCTACTCCGAGACACCCCTGGGAGAAGGAGAGAATAGATTATGAGAAGCAGATTGTAATTAAATATGGATTGAAAAACAAGAGAGAGCTGTGGAAGGCACAGGCAGTATTATCATCTTACAGGGCCCAGGCAAGAACACTTCAGGCAAAGGTGAGATATAATGACCCAGTTGCGGAAAAACAGTTCCAGTTATTATTGAAAAAGCTTGACAGGCTGAGCCTTCTCGGCGAGGGAGCAACTCTGGATGATATTCTTGCCCTTACAATTGAAAATATACTTGATAGAAGGCTTCAAACCCTTGTTTATCAGCTCAACATGGCAACAACCATGAAACAGGCTAGGCAGCTTATAACCCATGGTCATATAAAGGTGGGAGATCATGTTGTTACAATACCAAGCCTTGAAGTGGAAAAGGGTGTGGAAGATACAATAACGTACAACGAAAAATCTCCGTTTTCAGATGAAAAGCATCCGATCAGACTTGTGCTCGCAGGAATGAAGGAAAGTGAAGATGTAGAAGGCGATAAAAAGAAAACCGGTGGTGAAGCACAATGAATAAGATAGGAATAGCGCACATATACGCATCACAGAATAATACAATAATACTTATTACAGACCAGACAGGCTCCGAAACAATCGCTAAATCAACAGGCGGGATGGTTGTGAAAAATGACAGGGAGGAATCCAGCCCATATGCAGCAATGAAAGCTTCAGATATAATTACAGAAAAACTCAGGGAGAAGGAAATTACTGACCTTATAATAAGAGTAAGAGCACCGGGTGGCAGCATGTCCAGAATACCGGGTCCGGGTGCCCAGTCTGCAATAAGAACACTTTCCAGGGCTGGATTCAAAATCCTCAGGATAGAGGAGGTAACACCAACACCTCATGATGGCACCAAGAAGAAAGGCGGAAAGAGGGGAAGGAGAGTTTAATCATGCTCAAAATTATTGAATTAAAGGATAATTTTATAAGATTTTCAGTAGACGGGATTACCCCGGGTATGGCTAATTCAATTAGACGTACTCTGATTAACGATATTCCGAAACTTGCCATAGAAAATGTTATTTTTCATCATGGAGAGATTAGGGACGCTGATGGAAATGTTTACGATTCTTCACTTCCCTTATTTGATGAGGTACTGGCTTCGAGGCTTGGATTGATTCCACTAAAAACCGATTTATCGTTAAATTTCAGGGATCAATGTACCTGTGATGGAAAGGGATGTGATTTATGCACTGCTACGTATTCCATAAACAAACTGGGTCCAGGCACAGTGTATTCGTCAGATATAATCCCTGTTAATAATCCCGACCTCAAACCAACTGACCCTCTAATACCTATTATTGAACTCAAAAAAAGTCAGGCAGTTCTGGTAACATGTGAAGCCATACTGGGGAGAGGTGCAGAACATGCCAAATGGCAGGTAACCTCCGGGGTATCATATAAATACCATAGAAATTTCCATGTCAATAAGGGCGTAATGGAAAACTGGGAATTCTACAAAGAAACGTGCCCTAAATCAGTAGTAAGTGAAAACGAGAATACTATAGTTTTTACAGATGACATACCCTGCAGTTATTTATCACAGCTAATGGAACGTGATGGTGTTGTAGTCGAGGAGGATGAAAGTAAATTCATTTTTAAATTTGAAACAGACGGGTCCTTGAATGCAGTTGATACTTTGAAATATGCTCTCAAGAGATTGCCTGAAAGATTTACAATACTCACAGAAAGCCTTTCTGATTAAGATTTTATTATATTTTTAGTATTTCCATGAATGAATATATAATATATATTATCACTATTTAATTGAATGTTTCATGCTTAGTATTATAGTCCTACAAAAATATGTGTGTAAAATCCTATTTACACTTATGGAGATAATGTAACATATTTACTGCAAATTCATATGACCCTTTACTATCATCCTTATGGAATTTTGATTTGAAAAAGTTAGAAATATTAAATATCATTCTAATTATGTTATATATAAATAAAATGATAATATGTATTATTCAGTATCCAAATAAAAAGAAAACGTGAAGTAGCGCGGGGAATGACTCATATGCAACATATATTCCCACAAGGATAATGATTATTGAAAATACTTTTCTTAAATCTCCCTTTCTTCCTCCCAAATTCACAGATAGTCTTGTACCAAGAAAGCCACCGAATATTCCACCAATAACATAAACTATTGCAACAAGAATGAGGACATCCCCTATTATTCCACTACTTATATACTGTAATCCTGGAGCGACCATGGCATATCTTATTGCTGTAACAACACCGAAAGTACCCACAGCAAGAAGTGATGTACCGATAGCCATACTTATTTTTATTTTTGAAGATGCTAATAATCCTGGAACAATTAAAAAACCCCCACCGATTCCAAAAAATCCGGAAGCAAATCCAACAATCAAAGAATATGCGGAAACTTTATCGTATTTTGTCATTTTTGCCCTTTCTTTGCAATCTTCATCGGGTACCGCTCTGCACTTACTTATGTACATATAAACTCCTATCACGATCATAAGTATGGAAAAAAAGAACAGAAGTTCTCCGCCTTTTATGATAAGACCTAGGGTAGAACCTATCAGTACCCCTATAATGCCGACGAGAGCAAATACCCCGCCGAGCTTTATATTTGCATTTTTCTTTTTAAGATGCTGCACAAAATTTATATAAGCTGTAATCCCGACGGCAAGAGCTGTTGTTCCAATAGCTAGATGTGGGTGGTTTATCCCAACAAAATAGATGAATAAAGGAACAGCGAGTATAGAACCACCACCACCTATAAGCCCTAAGCTGAAACCAACAGCGACCCCGGATACGATAGCCAGAATATATTGAAGTATTGTTATATCTATCATTTAATACCTCATGAGTATTGCAACTCCCTATAAATACATTATTCACATAGAAATAAAAAAATTCATAATGATGGAAAACTTTAGATAATAATGAAGAAATATGACTTTTAACTTTCATGCAGAAGATTGCTAAGATGGTACAGTGCCTTTCCTGCATTAGAATTATCTATAACTATCCAGATTTCAGTGTTTAATCTGTAAATGTTAGTGAATTTTATCCCGTATGTCATGAGGTAATCGGTAATTAAAAGTGTAAGTCCAGGCGTAAATGATGACTCCTTGGGAAGGATGATTTTGATCAGGGCTATCTTGCTCTGCTGATTTCCGGTATTTGCTATGCATATGTAAATATTGGATTCTTTCATAACAAGGATGGCATTATCAGGTATTTTTTTTATATCATCAAAATACAGAATACTGTACTCATATTCTATAGTAAGAGATGATTTTTTCAGTATTTCCAGGTCATCTGAATATTCAGGTTTTTCTGTTTTCATGTTGGCAAGCACCTTTACTATAGTATTGAATTTTACTGTTTTGCCAGTCATGGCCTCAACTTTATCCCTTATATTTTCAGCCACCTTGGTATAATTGCATAATCCGCTGGAAATTGTCATGGAATAAATAAGATTATTACTTACTATTACTTTTACCGAATCAGAGATTTTTGTCATAAAACATCATTATCTTAACATATAAATTCATTGCCATTGAAAATATACTATTATATACATATTTATGATTATTAGAATCATAGTAAAATGGATTAATCATTTTACTAATTTGAAAAACAAGCATAAAATTAATTAAACGCAAACGAATAGATGAGATTATCGGTGTATAAATGAAAATAGGTATTATTGCAAGAATTAACTGCCATTCATGCATAAGAATAGCGAAAAGAATACTGGAAATTATACCACCATCATGGGAAATAATACTTGAAGACAAGCTTGCAAGGTCCCTGAACAGGAAAGGCACCAATTTCAAAAATATTGATGCTGATATAATAATAGTAATAGGAGGTGACGGGACAATTCTAAGAACTGCCCAGCTCTCCAGAGGAAAAATACTGGGTATCAATGTGGGGGGATTGGGATTCCTATCAGAAGTGGAGATAGGCAATATCGAAGAATCTATCCACAATCTTATCAACGGAAATTATAGAACTTACGATGTTATGAAGCTCGAAGTCTATATAAACGATAAGCTCTTTGGTACTGGCATAAATGATGTGGTAATACATACTGCTAGGATATCAAAAATCAGAAAATTCAGTGTATATATAGACGACCGTTTCATGGAAAATACAAGTGCGGATGGTGTTATTGTGGCCACGCCAATAGGTTCCACATCTTATTCATATAGTGCCGGTGGGCCGATACTTATTCCATCATTGAAAGCTATGGTAATATCATATATAGCGCCGTTCGGATCAAGGCTCAGGCCAATAGTATGCCCAGATACAGGAAAAATATCAATAAAAATTATCGGTAAATACAGTTCTCTGGTAATAATAGATGGGCAGAGAGAAGCGGTTGTCAACGGAAATGACCGTGTAGATATAAAGGTTTCCAGTGAGAAGTTAACTTTCATAGAACTAAAAAATTCATTTTATGACAGGTTAAGGGAGAAGTTGATAAAAGATGTGGTTAATTAGGGAACGTACCTTGAAAATGATAATGGAGGCTTCAAAGGACTCGTATCCCAATGAATTCGGAGCCTTGCTCCGGGCAGAAAACCAGATTATCTATGAAATAGCCATGCTTCCCGGTACTATAAGTGGAAATGTGCATGTCATATTCCAGGCATATTCCATACCCATTGATTTTAGCTACGTTGGTTCAGTGCATTCCCATCCTTCTGGAAATACACACCCTTCTGATGCAGACCTACATATGTTTTCCAATACAGGTCCGGTGCATATAATAGTAGGTTATCCATATAACTTGAATAATTATTCAGCTTATAATAGAAATGGAGACCCATTGAAACTTGAGATTATTTAACTTGAAAGCGAGAAGCTTTGTGTGTTTGCCTGTAAAGGAAGTCACTTTTTATAGCGAAGTATCCCACAGTAACCACCAAACTGCTTTATAATTTCTCCAGAATCCGTATAATCGCTTATTACGTGTACATTGACACCGTTTATCTGTGAAAGAAGACTTCTGGTCTCAGGGTCCCTGAATTTTGATTCTGATATGAGCAGATCCTCTATCATATTCATTTTAGCATATTTTATTATTTCATCATAACCATAAACGCTCAAGCCTGTTTTATTCAGGTTCTTGAGGAATGACTGTATGAGCTTTTCATCTCCGGCTAACCTTGCGCCTTTCAAAATCTCCTCTGATTTTTTTTCTGCCATGAATTCATATATGCCTCTTTTTCCAGAATCTGTTTCTGCTATATCGTATACTGTTATCTGCTTGAAGAAAGGATCGTTTTTAATCCTTTCATACAACTTTGTATGCTCGAAACCCGGGCCAAGAATTATAATTGTTGAAATGCTCCTTATGTTCTTGAGTGTTTGGATGATTTCATTGTAATATCCGGAATCACTGGCTTTTGACTCATAGTCCTTCCCTGACTTTCCTGATACTATTTCACCTATGTCCTGTATACCATATGATTTAAGAAGGGCAACAGTACAGGATTCATCGTCCAGTGAGGTAAACACTACTGTGTTTTTATAATAATTATCTACAGACTCCTTTAGCAATCCATATTCTTCTTCATTTAATTCTTTTACTAGGGTAATTTCATCGTCCACTCCTATCATAACTGACTGATGGCTTCCAGTGTTTTCTCCTTCCACTATTTCTCCAAGGATTTTCAGATTATCTGTGTATGGCAAAAAATCCACCTTTTCTATTTTTAGATTTATTCTGATTTTCTTCCTTTCCACTGATTTGGACCTTGTCATATCTGCATTTTGTTCCTGCCTTCTGAATACAGAGGTGATAATGATATCATCCTGTGCCATTATATTTTTCAGGTACCAGAGATCATCAATAGTGTTTATCAATAATACTATTCGCAAATTTTTCCTGTCGTCCTCTATAATTTTCAATATAGGTTCATTTTAAATTGAATTAAAAAACTTAGCCTTTCAGGATAGAGTCTATCTCCAGCAATATTTTTAGGTAATGAGTACCATTCCAGTAATATTTATTACAGTATTTACAGTATTTTACTGTACTGAATCTTAATTTTACTGCTGAAAATTCCGGGGGCATCACATCTGAATTAATGCCCTCTAACAGTGAGTTACACATGGGGCAGCGGGAAAAGAATAGGTTCCTCTTTGGTGGGAACATCCCTGCTATCTGTTTGATCTGTAATTTGAAATCCGGACTGTCAAGGAAAATGGATTTGCTGTATCTTCTGTAAAATTCATAATCACGTGTCAACAGTATTCTATCCTCTTCAATGCATCTTTTGAGTATTTCGGTATCAGTCTTACATTGAGGGTATAATGTATCATATCCCATTATACGCATCCATTTGCAGGTTTTGCCGACCATATGGTCAGCCATGAATCTAGGCATCCCTCCACCTTGAGGATAAACTGTTTTTGACTCCAGATAGATCAAGTATTCTTGCAACAATAAAATTTATAAGATCGTCCATGGTCGAAGGTTTATGGTAATATCCGGGTATGGCAGGTGAAACGATGACATTATCCCGGGAAAGTTTCAGCATATTCTCAAGCATAATTGTGCTGAGTGGCATTTCTCTGGGCACAATTATAAATTTTCTTCTCTCCTTAAGCGCAACCGTGGCTACCCTTGTTATCAGTGTATCTGATATTCCGGAAGCTATCTTTGCAAGTGTTGATGAAGAACAGGGTATAATCACAAATGTTGAAAATAAAAAACTACCGGAACTTATTCTAGCTGCGATGTCGTTGTCATTATAAACATAAGTTGCAAGACTTCTGATATAATCAAGACTGTAATCTGTTTCCACCGACATGACCTTTCTTGCACTCTCAGATATTATCAGGTGAACTTCAAGATCCTTTAGATTTTCCAGAAATCTGACTGCAAGTACAGTACCCGAGGCACCAGTAATGCCGACAACTATTTTTTCCATACATAACAAATATGGTGTTATATGATATTTATTTTTTCCTATTGAATACGTAGTAAAGCGCAATCATACCTGCTATTATAGCCACTATTATTCCTATAGCTTCATAATCTTCTGATAGAGGCTTTATCATAGGTTTTGAAAATGAAAATCCCGGGTATGCACCGGCATCAAGTGCTTTTATATTCGTATACCCCTTGACCTGTGAGGATTGATATTTTGTATCGTTGAATGCCTGTGTCATGTTCTTCAGTGTAGGGGTTCCTATAGTTGAAAGAGCCTGTATGAATTGAAGACCATATGGGTTCATTCCAGTATAATTTAAATCGTAAACGATTAGGTACTGTGTGGAAGTATTGAAGCTATATTTAACATAATGCGTATTATCAATTACATTTGAAAAGAAAGATATCCAGTCCGATCCTGTAACGGATTCGTTGGTTCCATTATAGTTATACTCTACGGAAGGGAGGGAAGATGGTGCCGGTGGCAATGTTACTGTTGATGCTGAAGAGATAAACGGTGCCATTATCATAACGAGCGAAAGGACAACGATTATTGCTGGTAAATATTTTTTCATTTGTCCTGTATATTAATTTGGGTTTAAAATCTTTTTCTTCTAAATACCTGTTATTACTAAAAGGATTCGTGAAATTGTCTCTATTTTAATCTGAACGTGTGGGGTCTCACGTGTTAGTGTGGAGAAGGAAGTCACCATTAACTATATTAAGCAAGATTGATTTTTGTGAAATGTATGGTATTCGTGGGAAAAAAAATATTTGCTATGGCACTGGTCTTTGTGTTTTTATTTTCGTCACTGGCAATTTCAGGTATGAACGATACACCGGCGATTTCCGCCGTGAACACAGATTATAAAAATAACTGTACATCATCGGTTCTGCTTGCATATATTCCTTCTGACTTGCACCGATTTGTGGCAAAGGAACTCGATGATAATAAAATTCCATATAGTTATTGTGGAAATCTTTTAAACGTTAATTATACATATAAACAGGGAACAATATCATACCTCTTCAGCATGCTGAATAAAACTATGGGAATAAACTATTTTATATTTAATAGTTCAGATGATTTTTCCTCATGTGTGGAAACACCTTCTTATCGGGCAGAACCATATACCCCAGCAAATATATATAATGCATATGATATGAATTATATACATAATGAAGGTTATTATGGAAACAACACTACCATAGTGATAGTTGATGCATATGGTGACCCATCCATAAATTACGATGTAAGTGCATTTGATAATCTTACAGGTCTGCCTCCAATAAACCTTAATATATCCACACCTAAAGGTGCAATAACTTCAACTAACAGTGGATGGGCTTCTGAAACTGCCATAGATGTGGAGTGGTCACATGCAATGGCACCCGGAGCAAAAATAGACCTTGTGCTTTCTCCAGATGACGGCCAGATACTTCTTGATTCTGTGGAATATGCTGTGAGCCATCGCTTGGGTAATGTAATATCCCTAAGCTGGGGAGAGCCTGAAAGCAAGATGACTACATCTGAATTAGCTTCACTGAACAGTATATATAAACAGGCTGCAGAGGAGAATATCACAGTTGTAGCGGCCTCGGGAGATAACGGGGCCAATGATGGGACATCTGCACCCACAGTAAATTTCCCAGCTGCAGATCCATATGTTCTTGGAATTGGCGGCACTAAGCTTTCTGAAAGCTCTGATGGCAAATATACCCAGACTGCCTGGGGAGACTCAGTGGATGGGAGTGAGCAGGCAAGTGGTGGAGGTTTTTCATCTCATTTCAGTACACCTTATTACCAGATTGCTCCAAATTATACTGAAACACAGAGAGGGGTACCGGATGTTGCACTTGATGCAGATCCAAATACCGGTGTACTGACCATTGTATCAGGTCAACAGTATACCCTCGGTGGGACCAGTATTGCAACACCTATGTGGGCAGGGATCATTGCAACAATGGACCAATACTATAACACATCATTGGGATTTGTTAATCCCCTATTCTATAAAATATCAGAGACAAAATATTATACGAATGCCTTCACACAGATTACTTCTGGAGGAAACTATGGATATGATGCAGGACCCGGTTGGAATCCTGTAACAGGGCTAGGGACGCCTTTAGTTAGCAATCTTATCAACGATACAGGAATTATCCTCAACGGATATGGAACCGTTGTAACGTTTAATAATACATCATACGCTACCGGAATTACTGTCAATATAAATGTTGCTGGTAACTCAGTTGAACAATATAATGGAAGTACATTTTACTATGCAGGCTTTTATGACAACCCGAAAAATTATATTGAATTTGGGATTTTTGCCAACGAAACCGGATATTACTACCAATACAGCATATACGAAAATGGAACCATGACCGCAGGATCGATTAATGGAGGTTCTGACCATGCTACCATAGGAGTAACAGTATCCGGAAGCGAGATAGAATTTACAGCAAATGGTAGTATTGTTAAAGAATTTAATATGCCAGTTGCCTTTGAGGGAAATTACAGGGCAGCAGTAGGATCACAGCAGGATAATGCAAAAATAAATTTTGTGAACATACCCCCAGGCACCTTCAGTAAGATAAGCATTACCAATGAAAGCGAAAAAATACACTATACGGGTATTTACCAGTATGGATATAGCGAGATGGGCAAATCATATAGCAATATTACATTTTCATATAACAATTCTACAGGTATTCTAACGGCCGGGCAGGGAAACGAAATCAATGAAATGATAGATGGAACATCTGGACCGGTGCATATTGATTATTCTATAATTTTCGGAGTGAAATCTGTACTTACATTCACACTGAGCAACGGTGCCAGTGCAACATATTCGGTAAATGGCAGCAGTTCAACCTCAAGCACTCAAACACTCAGTGAGGGGTACCACAGAGTTGTAGCTGAGTATGATGGGAAAACTATATCCCGTGAAATCTATGTTCCAGATATAAAATCAGAAACAATTACCGTGAATTATACACCATCATACGCCAGGCCTGAATATAACTTGGTTATTGACGGTTTCTTCAAATATTCAGGCAATTCCAAAACTGTTAACGTGTATGAGATGGAGGGAAATAATTTTTCAAATTTAAGTGCTTATGGATATGCTTCAACCTCTACTACTGGCAATACAATCACCTCTATTACCATGAATCCAGAAAAAGTCCTCCTAAATGTATTTGTATCAAACGGTGAGGTTAAAGCTCTATTCAATGGAAAAAGCACAATAAATAATGGTGGTTGCCACTTTTTAAATATTCAGCCGGGAACGGTAAATATAACAGTAAGCAAATCAGGATATTCAACCTATGAAAAAACCATACAGCTAACGCCGGGAGAAAATGAAAATCTGTATGTGCTTTTGATACCGGTAAACAATAGCCTGAAAGAGATCACAGGAAAAGTTGAGAATACACAGTATAAGTATAATCTGAGCAATGTAGAAATAATATATAACAATACAATTGCGGGTTATACAAATCAATCCGGGCAGTACATATTATTTGCACAGAAGTCTGTTAATATAACATTAAATGAATATCTATACAGCAACGGGACTGCCATTGTGTCTCCTGGAAATAACCCCATAATTTACATGAGCCCGGAAAATGTATCCATAACTGTTATAAGCTTCAAAATTACATACAGTATTCCACTGGGGTTCTATTATGCCTTTGTATCCTGGGACAGGTATCCACTGGACAACTTCGGAGAATATGTTATAGCTTATTCCAATAATTCGCTAATGCTGAATGCACATACTGAAGTTATTTCATCCAGTGGCACAGATTTTGCGTTTATACCCGGGATGACTCCTGGAAAGACATACTATGTTATAGTAGATGCTTATTCCTCAAACGGATCTTTCATATCCTCCAATGAGGTGTCGGTCCATTACAGCCTTATTTCTTATTTGATCAATTTTCTAATTTTCCTTGGTTTGATCAGCTATATAATTTTTATAATTCTTTACTTTATGCGCAGGAAGAAGAGGAAAAAGGCACTGGAGGACTGGGAAGAGGAATATTTTAAACAGTAACTAAAATTATTATAAATCTTTTAGTATTTCCTTTCTTGCAGTATCCATGTTCTTTAATTTTTCATAGCCGGTTTCCACTGACCTTGTTCTCAGACCACAATCAGGATTTACCCTTACAAGATCCGGTGGCATGATATCCAGAACGTAATTTATCCTGTCCTTTATCAGTTTTACAGGTTCTATATAATCAATATGTACATCCGTTACACCCAGTCCAATGAATTTCTTTCTTGTGTTTAGCTGCTGGAAATACTTCAATTCCTCATAACCCGGACGTGATGCATCAGAAGTTCCTGGTTCCAAGCTGTCTCTGTTGGCAAATTCCAGATTTAAGCCTTCTATTTTAATGTCATTCATTACATCATAAAGCATCCTGTAATCAGTACTGTAGCAAACATGTATTGTAAATTCACAGTTCTGGATACCTTCTACGGATTTATTGAGTGAGTCAACAACTATCTGCATTTCGTCTGGGTGGGTTGTAGTTGCTGGCTCGTCAAGCTGTATTTCCAGTTTCCTTCCCGGATATTTTGAGTCCCATAGTTCCTTTAAGGATTTCATCTCCCCATTCAACAGAGATGCAAATGCCATGGCTGTTTCATATCTGTCCTTATAGTGCTCATTGAATGACCAGTCCATCATGGTATATGGTCCGGTTACGGGAATCTTTATGTTTGAGTAATCTCTGGATAGGAGGTATTCCAGTTCATCTGAATGGAATGATTCTTTTATGGATAGATCTTCAACTATACTTCCTTTTTTATAATACCGGTTATCAAAAGACCTTACGGGCCCATAAAATTCAATCCCGTTGATGCGATTTGCCTGGTGTTCATACATCTCCCATCTAAACATTTCTCCACCAACGCCTATATTATCAAGCCCGGCATGCCTGAAAAGTTCTATGGTTTCTTCAGTTGCTTTTTCGGAGAGCTTATAATATTCATCTGTACCGTATATTTTATGGAATACGGTGCTAAGATACTTTGGCTTTCTGAAACTTCCTATTTCCTGTGATATTAGATATTGAGTCATTTTATTCACCTATTCTTGATATGAGTTCGAGTTTCCTATCCGCTATGATTCTGGGCAGAAAATCGAAGTACTCCCTATGACTTACTACTATTTTATCTGCATCAAGAGAATATACGGATTTATCTATAGCATCAACATTTTCCATCTTTGTGCTGTATCCGTCGATCAGTTTTACCCCTGGAACAACAGAATTTTTCTTTGATATGATGAAATTTTCAGGGGTGTAATCGGCGACAATGGAATGTAGCTTGCCCTTTATATTTCCAGAATAAAGTTTTCCGGTTGTAACAAGCCTAATCTGGAATTCAGAAAGCGCTGACAGATCAAGTACATCGTTCTCTCCATATGGAATGGGATCATACAGTACAGCCTTTCTTGCTCCGAACTGCTTCAGTATTTCTGAGTATATTTTTTCTATAGCTGCTTCAAAGTGAACATAATTCATAGTGCTTTTTGACATTTTATAGAATGATAAGGGCGAGGGAAGAAAGGCATTGAAATACTTTCCATCATGGAGATACAGAGGAAGTGGTGGATTTTCATTCAACGGGGAAAAATCAACTGGGTCCATTGTAATTCCTTCTATAGAATTAATCAGGGGCATCCTGTAAAAACTGTTTGTTTCCTTAAATCTAGAAAGGGGACCGAGGTCAATACCGTCTGTGATAAGGCATATCGGTCTCAGTATGTCATACCAGTTAAACAACGGATCCGTATACTCTACTCCATTTTCATTGAGCATCTGATAGAATAACTTCTTTTCAGATTCAATTTCACTGTTCAGTGCGGCATCCGGGAGTCTGCCTTTTTCCCATCTACCAATGTGAAGTCTCAATTCATTGGTCTTGGGATAAATGCCATAAACTAATTTTTCTACTTCCATGGTGGCTTATGTCAGGATATTAATAAAACATTTTTGCTTAATATATGATTTTCAGTAATAATCAATCCACAACTGTTTCCATTAATTCTATATATGGCTCCTCATCACTTATCCTTATTTTTGCATTCAGGGGCAAAACCATCTGCTCCTCGCCATGACCGAAAGGTGCACCATACAGTGATGGTTTGTTTATTTCATTCATGAATTTCTGGACAACATCTTCTATGGATGGCATAGGCTCTTCCTTATCAAATATGGCCTTGAAATCGCCGAACACAAAACCATTGAACTGCTCTACTATATTTGCAAGCTTCATGCTGAAGAAGTACCGGTCTATATCACCGGAAGTCACATCTGTATCCTCTATGAAGAATATTCTTCCGGATGTTTCCGGTATATAGTTTGTGCCCAGAAGTGATGCAACCAGTGATATGTTTGTCCCCATGGAATAACCCTCAGTCTTTCCTGGTATTATATATTTTATTAATCGATCCCGATATATATTTATCTCATCAGATTTTCCTGAAAGTATCTGCAGAAACTCCTTGAATGATGGTTTTGATATATCGTCAACATCAGAGGCAACCATAGGTCCGTGGAACGTTACCATATTGGAATTTCTATTGATAGCCAGATGTAATGCAGTAATATCGCTGTATCCCATGAATATTTTAGGATTTTCTGCAATGGCTTCATAGTCCAGCAATGATAATATGTGTATGCTTCCGTAGCCGCCCCTTGCACAGAATATAGCCTTTACATTATCGTCACGGAAAGCTGACATGAGTTCCTCTGCCCTGTCCTTGGCGGGTGCAGCCAGATCGTTTCTCTGGTTCAGCTTCTTTATATTTTTTCCAACAGTAACATGGTATCCAAGCTTTTTCAGCTTTGAGATTCCACGGGAAAGCTTAATCATGTCCGGAGCGCTTGCCGGTGCTATAACCCTTATTTCGTCCCCGGGTTTTAGCGCAGGTGGTTTTATTCTATTTTCCATGTTTATCAAACTCCGATTTTATGGAATTCATTATATGTTTATTTTCCATTATTTTGACTATAGTTCTTGATGCGACACTTATTGTTATCAATAGCTCTCCTCTGGCTCTCTGTGGGTTAGCTGCCTCCCTGAATTCATCCGAGTGCCCTGGCAATCCGGTGCCTATTTTCATGTCTATGTGCCCTGTGGGTACAACAAGGCTTACATTTGATTCGTCTGTGCTTCCGCTTGCAGGTTCATCTGATTCATCAATATTAATTGGAGTTATACCACTTCTTTCCAGCTCCTCACCTAAAATTGAATCTATGTTACGGTTTGCATTGTACTCCGTGTACATAGGCATCAAATCGCGGATTTCCAGAGTTACACCGTAGCCCTCTGCTATACCGTGTGCAAGTTTTTTAACCTTCTCAACAAAGCCTGATAGGTATGATGAGCTTGAAGACCTTACATCCACTTCCATTACAGCCCTGTCGGGAACAACGTTGGATGCCTGACCGCCCTCCCTGATAACCATACCTATAACTATATTCTTGTCACTTTTGGCAGAATCACGGAGATTGTTTATTGCAGTATATGTTGTCACCAGGGCGTCCAGTGCGTTGATTCCATAGCATGGAGAGGCAGCCATATGTGCTGCTTTCCCTTTAAAGGTGAATTCCATCTCAGCATCTGCAAGGGCTTTCGAACCAACCGCCCATATATCATCAGGATGCATCCCTATAACGAAATCGATATCTCTGAATGCCCCCGCAGTGGCCATTCTAGCCTTGCTCCCTGCATATGGTCCTATACCTTCCTCCGATGGAGTTCCGAATACAACTACCTTTCCTGAAGTAAGCATGTTTTTTACAGTAATTGCGGTACCGTATGCCCAGGCAGATATGAGATTATGCCCACATGAATGCCCGTTGGGAAGAGCATCATATTCCATGAGTAAGCCCACAACAGGAGTGCCAACACCGTATTCAGCCCTGAAGGCAGTGTCCATACCCATATATGGATTTGTAATGGTAAAGCCCTCCTTTTTTAGTTCCTCAATAACCAGAGCAGAAGATTTATATTCGCTGCTTCCGAGTTCCGCAAAACCATAAATTTTCTCTGATAATGATATGATTGAATCCTCACGCTTCCTTATTATTGAGTCAATATTCATATATCTGTATTCATTTTAGGTTAATATTATTAACTAGTAAATAGAATTTATCAACAAGTCATTATCCGAGAAAATAATCTGCTTCCGCTGTAATGAAGTTAAGTTTTTTAATTTTATATTGTTAGGAGTATACCTAGAACGATATAAAGACACAAATTATTTTTCAAATCAATAAAAATATATAGACCTATGTATGCAATATATGACTATTGGGAAAATATTTAAGTGAATTATGGAATTAATTTCATTATGAAAAGTAGAACAAGAATATTATTTGCTCTAATTATATTATTAATGATGGTTTTGCTCTCATACGGAACATTAATAGCGACTCCTCAGGTGATTATCTATTCATAAATCCGGATCATTCAGTTATATGTATGTGTGGAGGTGGAGGAGGTGGCTCCGGATCAAGCGGATCTCCACCAACTGCATCCATTTCAATGTAATTATTTCCCGGTGTTTTTGGATATGGGAAAAGTTAAAGATTTGTGTAGATGTCACATCCCTCGGTTCAGGTGGAGATACAATGCAGGTCAGTATCTGTAAATATGATAACTCCACATACAGCTATAGTAAATCCACAATTGACGACCAGAGCATAGATAGTACTGGAGAACACACTGTATGGTATACTCCGACCACTGGTTATTATGATTCTCCCTACATATATGCATGTGTAGGCAATTTATGGGGTAGTTCATCCTCTTCTATACATACACACTCATTTTATGTTGCTAAGGCACTGTACTCTTACATAGGCTATGACGGGAATGACACAATATATCTTAGCACAGGCAGTGGTGAATTCTACGAAATTTATAATATGGAAAATCTTAGTAAAACAGAAAATACCTATACTAACCCGGGCATCGAATCAAATGATAGCAGTATAGAAGCTATAACATCATACGGAGATGTATGTGATGGCTCAAAGCTCCAGATAAACCTTAACTTAACATCAGTGAGCGAGGGAGACTGTTATACAGATTATATGTGCGATCTTACTTCAGCTCTGGCAAATGAATATATGGAAGTTCAAACCAATGCACCATCCAGCATAGCACCTTACGTGGGAAACATGTTCCAGACAGATGATAATAACGGTTTCAATATTTATTCAAATTCCAACAATAGGGGAACTCAGATTGACAAGGATATAGCATCATTGGTTCTTGATGGTGTATCTCTTATTCCTGTTGCCGGATATGCAGCCACAGCCATAAGCGCAGCGAAAGCATCCTCAAATTTAGTTAATACAGTGTCATCCCCAAATCCCTGTGCCGGAACAGTGGATAACAAAATGGCAGCCATAGAATACTGCTTTGAGGCGGACCATGTTCTTTACGGTGCAGGGACAGTGGATGAAATAACCCTGCCGCTTACAGATTTGAACCATAACTTCACAATAACAGTTACGTATTATGATAATTACATATACTGCAGTTCTACAAATTATGCTAAAACTGCATCAACTACACAGACATTGAATGCTGTAACATCATCTGCAATATACGGTACAGTTGGACTAAAACCGGGATGTTCAGATAATAATAATACTTATAACACGTCACTTAACTCAACAATATATATAAAAGATGTTGATAATGGCGATGTATATAAAGTTCCCATTAAAAATGGACATTATTTATTCTTTGCAAAGCCAAATACAAAGTATGAATTATTTTACCTGAGAAATGGGAATTTTGATAAATTTAAAAATAATTCTGATTCAACAATAGAGTACATAGAGTCTGCATCCCCAGGAGAATCTATATCAAGTGGTTTATATGAGTGATTTCACATGAATCTAAAATCCCATTATAAGATGATAATTGCGATTATAATTGTCATAGTATTAGTATCATCCCTAGTCATATATTTCTATCCCAATAATACAGAGTACTACAACAACG
>JAKAAT010000090.1 GCA_021802205.1 Thermoplasmata archaeon | reverse complement strand
ACACAGTACAGGGGATTATTTGCATCCCTTATCGCCGTTGTGGACTGGATATCAAACTTTGCAATAATTGAGCTGTTTCCTGTGATGGATCTGAAAATAGGGCTTGGATATACAATGGCTGTGTTTGCAGTGCTTTCAATAATGGCAGTTGTTATCTTCTTCTACATAATGCCAAAAACTAAGGGCAAGAGTGTGGAAGAGATCAATGATATATTTGAAAACAATACTCTGGCAACAGTTAGGAACGCATCCATGGCCGGATATTCCGATAACTCTAAAACAGATAAAAAACAATAAATATTTTTTTTAAAATTTATTTAAATTTAGTTAAAAATTTTTTTATATGATTAATTTATCCACCATGCCTGAAATCTGGATATATCAGCATTCCGCCATCAACAACAATTGTAGTTCCTGTTATGTATTTCGCCATATCACTTGCCGCAAACAGGACTGCATCCGCTACATCTTCTGCATCCCCCGGGAATCCCATGGCTATTTTTTCATCAAGGTCTTTAAGGGTATCCGGATTTTCCCAGACAGATTTATTTATAGCAGTTTTTATAGCACCTGGAGCAATTGATATAACTCTGATGCCCATAGTTGCCGTTTCCTGTGCCAGTGTTTTAGCCATCATGTCCAGGCCTGCTTTTGAACTGCAATATGCACTGTAACCCTGCCAGGGAATATTCACATGGTCAGATGTAATATTGATGATTACTCCCTTATTTTTCTTCTTCATTCTCTGAATTGCCATTCTGGAACAGAAATAAGGCCCGTAAAGGTTTACAGATATTACCTTTTTCCAGTTTTCTATATCATCCTCCCCCAGCATTGCCCGGACACCATCTATCCCTGCTGAATTCACCAGAATGTCAACTGTGCCAAGGGAAGAATCTACCTTCCTGAACATTTCTTCCACTGCAGCCGGATCTGCCATATCTGCACTAACTGCGATGGCTTTTCCCTTAGCTGCCACAATTTTATCCACTACTTCATCTGCAGCATTTTTGTTCCTGCCAAAATGGACCGCAACGGAAGCACCTGCAGATGCCAGGCTGATTGCAATAGCTTTTCCAATTCCACCACTTGCACCGGTTACAATGGCTACCTTTCCGGTTAAATCTATTTTTCCCATTTCTATCAGTAAAACAATTCAATTAAAGATATAAATATATGTTATAGGATAAATAATTTCACTGAAAATACTTATTTTATATAACCTCTATGGAATAGGAACATACAAATTCAGCATTCTTTTCAAGTGTTACAAGGCCTACATGGTTATGATACACATCCGGTATTCCCGTCATAGGTTCAACAGCTATAGAATCATTGCCTGCATACTGGCCATTGTACAGTACAAGGTATGGCATATTCTTCCTGACCATCCTGATAGAATGTTTTTCATCTTTTAAAATGACTGTAGAATCAAGATAAAAGCAGTTGTCCAGAGGAATCTTATTTAATTCCTTGCCGTTGTAATCGACATCAACAGTGCTTCCGTCTGGAAAATATACATCCTTATAATTGAATTTTTTCATTCTGCTGTTATATGATATTGAATAACTGCCATGTACATTGAAGTATGGATGAAATCCTATTTCAACCGGAATTATAGATGTCAGGGATTTAACATAAAAAGAAGTAACAAACAGGTTTCCAGTTATTTCATATTTTATCTTAATATAAGCTTCCCCGGGGTAAAACATAGATTTAAAATGGTTTGAAAATTCGATAAATTTATCGCCAGAATTTGAGTCAAATGCAAGTTCCCTGACAAGTCCATGTATGCTATTTTTCCCATCATTCTCCGGTAGCGAATACTGTTTATTGTTAAAGTAGTATTCTGCATTTTGAATCCTGTTTCCGAATGGAAATAAAACAGCGGCCCCACCATGTGTGCTATTTTTATCACTACTCTTTCTAATTATGGAGGTACCATCCTTCTGCAAATCCTCAAGATATGCCCCAACGGGGTTGAAATTAGCGTGAAAACCATTATATTCTAATTTTATCATAAACTATCATCTTGTTATGCTTAAAAAGATATCGGGCGGGTTAAAAATATTCAATAACTTTCATTTAGATGTAACAAAAGGCTTAGGGTTATTATATAGATAAAATACCAGGAATGTAAAATTAAAAATATTATTATATTTTTACTGGAAATTTTCTATATCTTCCAGTTTAATAGGTGTATTGACCACCCTGTTTCTGGTGATCAGTTCCACCGCACGTGCCAGTGCCGCCGGCGTTCCAATTGTGGGTGCCTCCCCCAATCCTTTTGCCTGGCTTGGTGAAGGTGATCCGTTTTCAACCCATTTTATATGGCAATTTGGGGCGTAATCCGACGTTAGAAGCCCTGCATCAGAGATGCTTGTTGTCATTAATTGCCCTTCAGGTGAATACCTTAAAGATTCAGAAAACATCTGGCCAACACCTTCAAGCACTCCGCCGGTTATCTGGGCTATAACATTTACCGGGCTCAATACATGGCCAAGGTCGTAATAGCTGTACCAGTCTTTCATGGTCACAAGTCCGTTTCTATTTCTCTCAGCGGTAATCATGTTGAAGTTTACGGAATTAACGTCGTAATCTATTTTCAGGAAGTCATAAGCACTGTAATTGCCGGATAATAATTTCTCCGGGCTATATTTCCCATATTTTTTAATTACCTGTTCCTTTATCTGGCCAGCCACTTTCATCAGGGCCGATGCCCCTGCAATTGCAGTTCTGCTTCCCCAGCTGCCAACCCCGCTCTCCATTTCAGCTGTATCACCGTTTTCCAGGGAAATTAAATTCTGTTCAACCTGAAGCTCATTTTCCAGAATGCTCTTAACAAACAGTTCATGCCCCTGGCCATGTACATTTCCTCCAAGCTGGGCAGTAATTTTCCCATTGGAAACGTCTATTCTCGCACTCTCGCCGGGACGGGATGCAGGAATCAATACAAAAAATGCAATACCTGTTTTCTCCTCCCTTGAAATTTTACGGTAATTTACTTCTGCAAGTGCTTTTTCCAGGAATGGCCTTGTGGCCTCCTTTACTGTCAATCCGGTGGGGGATGTGAAAGGTTCAGTGGAGGCGTTGACAAGCCTTACTTCTGAAATGTCCATCTGCAACCTGTCGGCTAAAAGATCCATCATTCTTTCCATGAAAAATGCAGCCTCCGGTCTCCCGGCTCCCCTGTATGGGCCCATAGGCGCCTTATTTGTGAGAACAGAGTAAGCACGCATATATGCATTTTCTATGTGGTATGGCCCGGTTATCTGGTATGCTATGAATCTTGATGCGAAACCTCCTGTACCCGCGTCATAGGCTCCTGCATCCACATACACATCTCCCTTTATGCCGGTTATTCTTCCATCATTCCTGGCATAAATTTTTATTCTGGCTTTCGCTCCACGCCCGGGATATGCAGCCTCCAGGTGTTCCTTTCTGGTTTCTACCCATTTTACTGGTTTTCCGTATTTCTTTGAAGCATATGCTGCCATTACATATTCAGGATAAAATGAACCCTTTGAACCGAAAGCTCCTCCTGTATCTGCCTGTATTACCCTGACATCTTCAGGTTTCATACCAAGAGCCTGGACCAATCCACCTTTAACTGATTGGACAGATTGGGTGGACACATAGAATGTGAGTTTAGAATCCTTATAGTCTGCTATGCACCCCCTTGTTTCCATGGAATTAGCTATTATCCTTTCGTTGAAGAAAGTGTCTTCCAGAGTAAGATCAAAGTCAATGTCATTTTCATCAAAATCTTCACCAAGTTCAGCTTCCGCCAGTATATTGTTTTCTGTGCCTTCATGCATAGGCGGGGCCTTAAGGGATTCGTCTATTCCGGATACTGCCTGCATTGGCTCATAATCAACTGATACTGTGTTTAGCAGGTCTTCACTTTCATATCTGGTTTTTCCAAATACCGCAGCTATGGGCTGCCCCTCGTAATTTACATTGTCTATGGCGAAAACAGGTTCAAGATAAGCCGAATTTGATTTTCCCCCCAGGGAAGCCATTTCTCCCATAGAGGACTTATAAAAGAGCTTTAATTCAGAGGCATTGAGCCCTCCTTTTACACTCTTAATTTTAGCTTTCCCATAGGGGCTCCTGAACACATTCATATAAAGCATATCATCAAAAGTCATATCATCTATATATTTTCCCTTACCATCAACGTATCTGTCTCTATAATCCATAAATGGATATATACAGGCTCCCTTATTAAGATTTTTATAAGATAGTATGCAAAACTATTTTTAAATATAATGCCATTTTTACAGCTTTTATGAATAAAGAAAATGTAAATAAGTGCATAAAATGTTCCCTGTATAAATGGGCTGATCTTAATAAAACAGATAATATTATATTTCAATGAAAAATAGTCTGTTATGGCTAATTGTGTTGCTTATAATATCAGACATAGCTTAAAATCATCGACTATGTGTGTTCCACTTGCAGAGCTGAATGGAAGCCTTGATGACCTGTGTGCCAATATAAGAAAACTACAGGGATTTATTGATAAATACGGGAAAAGTGCCGGGGTAAATAAGGATGATGCAAATGTTGGAATAATAATTGTCAATCCTGGAAAAAAAATAGTGGACATGTCATTTTCCCAGAATCTTGGAATAGATAAAATGAAGGTTAATTCATCGGCAGAAGAATTGAGAAAAAATAAATTCACTGTAACAGTCCATTTTCCTTCCACACCTTTTTAAT
>JAKAAT010000089.1 GCA_021802205.1 Thermoplasmata archaeon | reverse complement strand
AGAAGAGTACCCACGGACTGTGGGGAATTCATGCCCGTGGAGGAACTGGCCAATACCTTAAGGCAAGCCAGTCCCGTAGAAGCGGGAAGCCCCGAACTTTAGATAGGGGAGGATGTCACAGGTAGGCAGGTACATATATATTATGTTCACATCGGCTAAGCCTACAGATTTTGGATACTCTCTTGAATCATCACAGGAATTCAGTGATTTGGGCTATGCATCATACGCATTTGAGGCTGGAATTATCTCTTTCCTGGCCGGAATCGGGGTAGTAATAGCAGGCTTTATACTCAAACCTAAACAGGATTCCATGATAAAGCCTATTCTGAAAAGAAAATAATTATTATAAATATTATTTAGCCTTACTGATATATTCATTTATGGTTTCACAGGAATCATGAATGAATGTCATATTCTTACCACTATAAAATAACTGTGAATGGCTATCACTGTCAATCAGTGATGGAGAATATAATTCTCCATTTAATACATAGGTGCCGGAGGAACCAGAGATAATTATTATTGTATTTATATGATGTGGTTGTACAGAATCAGCGCTGGTAGAAAAATAACCTCCGGATATCAATTCCTCGGTTGTATACTTTTTTGCCATCTGGTAATATGGTGATGCCAGATCTGATTTTAATTCGTTTAAGCCGTCTGTTACTAAATTCCCACTTATAGTTTTATTATAAAAATTTCCAGTCAGGCTTTTGTTGTAAAGATATACAAAGGAAGCATTTATTGAACTGGAAGAATAGTTGGTAAATATTAAGCCAGGCGTGAATGGGAAAGAATCAGAGGGGTCTGAATGCCAGTTATAGTACGAAACATTACCATATTTTTCCAGTGCAAAGTATAATGGCCATGACAATGATGCGCCGATCGGGCATCCTGCCCAGCTTATGAAAATAACTCTCTCTCCCAGATGGCTTGTAATTTACCTCAAAGAATCTGTTATGTGGCTCCTCGAATGGGCCCAAAATAAATGGTGATATGATTATAACTGCGAGTATAATGGATATGACAATCACAGCGAATCTAAGGTATTTTTTCATTTACCTTTAATAATAGGATATTATAATAATTTTTTTAAATAAAAATTTATTTATTTCATTCTTCCAGTTCCTGTTCTGATATGGGCTCCAGCATATGATCCTGTTCCTTTCCTATGGACTTCATCTCTGAAGGATGTTTTTTTATGAACAATACTATGGTTATTGCTATTCCTGCTATTACCGCAGCTATGATAGAATAGGGTGCAACATTCCCCGGATAAGGAGGTATTGGAACAAATTCCCCGTATATGGCAAATCCATAAACCACTGTTGCAAGAACGGGCCCAAGTGCTAGCGGTAGGAGTCCTTTCAGCTTTAATTTCAGTGTTTTTTTACCATATATGGGAAGTGAGAAGTTTGCCAGTATATGCACTATGTACAGAGAAACTCCGTTGACTGCTGTTATAAGAGCCGCGCCCTCAAATGGTCCAAAAATAAGCCCTCCTACCAGGGTCAATGCAACTATTATAACCCACTCTATAAGTATGATTTTATTTGGAGAACCGTATTTTTTATGTACAGTTGCCAGGGATTTAGGGAATATAATTCCATCTCTTGCCATGGCGAATCCCTCACGGCTGAATGCATTTCCCTCCGCTATTCCATTGGATAGGAAGCTATTCAGGGTTATTATTATGAATATGATCATAACTATGGGGCCAAAGTATGTATCTACTACTGTGAATCCTGGATCTGTGGCGGCTGAAAATGATGTCATCCTGTTGATACCATAACCGGCAACCATGGCATAGGATACTAGAATATAGACAACTGCTGTTATAAGCATTCCAACTACTATGGATTTTTTTACAATTTTCTTTGGATTATGAAGTTCCTCTGATAGGGTTATAACCGAACCTATACCAACAAATCCAAGTATTGAATAAACGGTTGCAAGACCAAGATGACCGAAGGAATTGCCGTGCGGGGTAAATGGGATGAAAGTGTTATGTGGGCCGAGTCTTATTATTATTGCCACGGATATTATAATAAGTGTTCCAACCTCTATCATGCCACCGATTATCGTATATTTCAGTGATGGTTTCAACCCACGATAAAGAAGTACCAAAATAAGAACAAGAGGTATGAAGGCTAAAGGTATCCAGCCGTATGGATTGGAAGAAAGCTGTGGAATCAGTGGCCATAAAACGCCAGCAAAGAAGAGAACTGCAAATCCCGCCAGTGCTCCCAGTATGTTGATAAAATATAACCAACCAGAAAATATACCGAATTTTGGACCGAGACCAGCCCTGACATAAGCGTAGTAACCGCCGGCATGGGATATTCTTCCGGAGAAAACGTAATTCATGTACATAGCAGATGTAACTCCTATCAATGCCAGAAGAAATACAAAGGTTGTTGATGCTCCAACATACGCGGTTTCCTCAACAAGGAATGATGCAGCAGTTGCTGCCGGTGCTACATATGCAATTGCCTGAAATGTTCCGGACCACAGTCCACCCTCATTCTTCTTCAATTTATCTACCATTGAGTGCTCACCACCTTGTCAAATATTTCTACACCAGTGTCAAGAAGTTTCTGGTCAATATTCAATGCGGCCATAAATCTGAAGGTATTCCCGTAATGCCCGCAGGTATGCATTATAATTCCGTGTTCTATCATGGATTTTTTATATTTGTTCATCGTAATAGAATCAAGCGGTTTGTCGTTTCTTCCCAGCTCAATTCCTATCATGAATCCCCTTCCTCTAACCTGGGCTATAGAATCGCTGTCGATTTCTCCTAATCTTTTCAGCAACTCTTTTCCCCGTTCTCTTACACTGTCAAGTACCGCCGGTGTTCTCTTTATAACCTCCCTCCCGGCTGCAAGCGCTAACGGATTTGCACGGTATGTTCCCAGATGGAACGGCACCGGTAATTTATCATCGAAATCTTTTCTATAATAAACCAGCGACATTGGGATACCGCCGCCTACTGATTTGCCGACACATACAATATCCGGTTTGATACCATCATGTTCGAATGCCCACATTTTTCCTGTCCTGCCCATGCCGGACTGTACCTCGTCAACTATCATTATTATATTATTATCATCACATAACTTTCTCAGAGCTTTCAGGAACCCAGATGGAGGTACCACGTAGCCTCCTTCTCCGAGAATTGGCTCTACCAGCAGGGAATCAATATCATTTTCCCTGATTGCAGTTTGAATATATTCGATAACATCATCTACTGAATAATTTTCCCAGAGAATACCGGGATACGGAGCCCTTATTACCCTGAATCCCGGACTATTGTTTCCGGCTTTATACTTATCTTCATATGTGGCAGCTATTATTCCTCCAGATACGCCATGGTATGCACCTTCGAATACTATAGTATATGCGTTTTTACCTGATACCTGGTGTGCGATGTTCACTGCTGTCTCACAGGCATCGGCACCACTGATACCGAAAATAGTTTTATAATCCCTCATATTTGAAGGAAACGCTTCGTTCAACGCTTTTAAAAATTCTATCCTTGCCTCCGTTGGGATTTCCAGTGCATGCCAAGTGCTCTCCATTTCTGATTTAACAGCATTTCTTATAAATTCTGAATAGCCAAGATTCAGTACTGATATTCCTGTGAGCCAGTCAATAAATATATTTCCATCCATATCCTCAATCAAAGAATCCTTTGCATATCTAATAGCTATGGGAAAGCTTCTGGGATAGGTAACAGATGCAGTTTCATATCTTCTCTGTTCATCCAGAAGTACCCTGCTTTTTGGTCCGGGTATCTCAGTTTTTATATATGGTATTTTAGCAATATCTATATCCATCATAAAAAATAAAACAGTTATTTCAATATAAAATTTATTAAAAAATTGGCAAACTATATATTATGATAATATTTTGCTATATTATTAAATAAATAAGAAAATTTTTCGAATTTATTCCATGTACAAGGATTTAATATCAAATAATACATGCTAAAATATGGACGATACCGATTTAAAAATACTCAGTGTATTGCACAGAAATTCTTTACTTGCCTTAAGAAAAATAGGTATTTTGACCGGATTAAATAGTCCCTCCGCAGTATCAAGGCGAATAGAGGAAATGAAAAAAAATGGCATTATAAAGCGTAGTATAGCCCTGATCGATTATAAGAAGATAGGATTTGATTTTTATACAATAACATTTGTTCGCGCAAAATACGGAAAAGAGTACTATAAGGATCTGGGAAAAGCATTAATGGAAATCCCCGGAGTAGTCAGTGTAGATTTCCTCCTGGGAGATATAGATTTTATACTTTATACAATCAGTAAAAATCCAGAAGAATACCAGAAGCTCATGGATAGATTATCAACCATGGAAGGTATTGAAAGGACTGACTCCCATATAGTGCTTCAGAATTTCAGCAGAGACAATTACTGCAACTTAAAATTATAAAAATTATTTTAGGATTCTATGTGAAAATAAAAATATATTATTTTAATGCTTAAACTTAATCTCCGTTTCCATGTGTCCTGTAATGATCTATACCATCATTTTCTGATACTGAGAAGGTGTTAACATACTGTGTAAGTACCATATTCACAAACTTTGATACATCTCCGTGGCTATCCGATATATTTTTATATATTTCATCTTTTACATATATTTCAGGCATTATATGTCAATTATAAGCATGGTATATATAATTTGTGTAAACCCAATCCGTCTATTGCCGTAAAAAATTGTGGATAG
>JAKAAT010000088.1 GCA_021802205.1 Thermoplasmata archaeon | reverse complement strand
AGATATTGTCCAGGAAAGGCTTAAAGATATTGAATTACTTCTGACGGATCGTAGAATTGATTCTAAAACACTGGCTTTAGACATCAGGGAGAAGGAAAGTATAGATAAAATAATCAACACAGCGATTCAGGCGTACGGCAGCATAGATATATTGTGTAACAACGCAGGGATTATGGATGGAGCTATGTCAGTTGCTGAAACCAGCGATGAACTGTGGAACAGGGTTATGGATATAAATTTAAAGGCCCCTTTTAGAGCAACGAGGGCAGTGATACCACAGATGCTAAAGCAAAAACATGGAATTATCCTGAACACTGCATCTGTTGCCGGTTTGTACGGTGGAAGGGCAGGCGTGTCATATACAGTATCAAAGCATGGATTAATCGGGTTAACTAAACATATGGCGGCATTCTATGGTACACAGGGAATACGATGCAATGCGATGGCCCTTGGTGCTGTGAAAACTAACATAGGCATTGGTTCCAAGCAACCAGATGATATGGGATTAAAAATCATACAAAAAACATTCGGCGCCATGCCTGAACCTGCTGATGCTGGACAAATTGCAAAAATCGCCCTCTTTCTGGTATCAGAACAATCTGAATATTTGAATGGAACGGTGCTTGTAGCCGATTCAGGCTGGACTGTTTATTAAAATTTATATTATTTTAATGTATTATAAAATAATATAGAAAAGAGTAAATACATTTATGAATTAAATTATTAGTGAAAAATGTATTATCTATTATTTATGATGTGACGGATATAATTTTAGTGTACGGACTGAGAGGATATGCTGCAAATATTAATAAATGGCACCATGTTATGCCAAAATACTTGTCAAAACCTGATCCTGTAAGGCTAGTTGTGCCTGATATATTAAGTATAAAATGCCATGAGGTGCAAAATTGTTAAATTTATATCATCTTTTTTACCAGTGGATATCTAATCCTATTACTCCATTTGTGGAGTTTTACTGGGCGTTATTGACCTTTATACTATTTTTATTATACAGCAAATATTTTCCAGAGCCATCAACCAAAAAATCAATTATATTTTCAGTGGTCATTGCATTTATATTCGCTAATATAGGATACTCAACTTTATGGTCATACTTTCCTGGAAATACAACTACCAATTTTATTTTAGGCAATTTAATTTTAGCTATAATTATAGGATTTGCTCTGGCATTCATAATACATACTGTGTATAATTATAAAAAATCAATTAGAATTGGAACCTTAACAGGGGCAATTCTATTTTTGGTTATTATGTCCAGTATCTTTCTTGTACCATAACTTGTGCTTCTTCCCTGGCCGCTGCGCCTACGAAGATTAGTATAAATGCTCTCAAAAGACTGGATACAATCACAGAAGTTAAGTCAATATTTGTTGATTTAAGTGGAAAGTTGTATGCATTTGCCCTAAATGTCATATAATATTATTTTTCCATTAATCGCAGAAATGCCTGAAAACTTTTATTTTTACTTAACCTATTATAATCCATTTTACTGCTATAGGATGGCAATTTATCCTTCCTGTATTTACCTGCATGTTCTTTTTCAAAATCATTTAAAGCCTTGGCAGGACGTCTCTTAGCGCTATATTTAATTTTTAATGAATCACATATCCATTCTTCTATTTCAAATTCTATTCCAAGCAAATAAATATTATTATTCTGATACTCCTGGCCGAGAATATTTTTTATCTGTTTTGTTATCCTGCTACAATTACCATCACAATCATACTCTATTATAATTGTGTTACATTTCTCTGTACCTGCTGTCACAGACCTGATAATACGCTTCAATTTAGTGTTTAGTGTTAGCTGTGCCAGGAACTCAACCTTAATATCTTTTTAATTATATTTTTATTTTTCAGGTCTTTTATGATATTTTTAAAGAATTCGCTGCCAAAAGCATCCTCATAAATAATACAAATTTTATTGATCTATATTACCGTAAAGCAGAGATTCACTGGGAGTTATTCCTTCTTTAATCAAACTTTCTGATTTCTGCTTGGGATTTGTTATACGTTCTACCTTGGTCTGATTATTAACCATTTTTACTATTAAGATGTTTTTAAGGTCAACAAGATCGACAACCATAGGAGAATGGGTACTAATTATTGTTTTTATACCTCTTACAGTGATGGCATCTATAATGTATTCTATCATTTTTTCATGAAGTGAATTCTCAATTTCATCTATAACAAGAATTTCAGGTTTTTGTTCTATTAGTTCAAGTATCATTAATAATTTGTAGAAACCAAGAGGCAAGTTTGGGGAATAAAAATAATTGTCTCCGGATCTGACAACCAGTGTTATGGTGCCATCTGGCATTGCCTCAAAATTTAATTCCCATCCGGGAAAAAAGGTGTTTATTCCACTTTCAACCAGTTCTGGCAGTGATCTGTTTTTTAAGAAATATCGATATAGCACTCTAACTAACCCGGTGCCATCATCCGCAATAGATGATGGACCTGTAACCGGCACACGATTTTTAATAGCCTTGTAATCTATTGGCCCGGCTGCAATTATATTGTTAAAAATATTTCTTAGTCCTGAGAAGAATACGAAATCTGCCAAATTATTATACATATTTTTATTATCAGGTTTTAAAATAGGTGAAGCGACAATTATGTAATTTTTCATATCAAAAAAATTTTGAGTTACCATATTTCTGTTTATATTTAATCTGGAAATTCCAGAACCCCCAGCGTTCATGGATGAACCAACCAGGGTCATCGAAATAATGCTTTGATTGGTACTTATATCATTTATATACTGCGTTTTTTTGATTTTAGAGAATATTTCTGCCTCATCTATATTTAAATACTGAATATTACCAAAATCTGTTTTTGAGAGTTTTTCTATGGCATTATCAAGGTGCTTAATTTCGACTTTTGAACCTTCCCTCAATATATCTACATAATTCTCAATTACAATGTGTTCTGATATAAAATTTGGAAGTCCATTATTATCCATTATGTCATATTCATAGAATAGTTTATGGCCATCCACTGTAAAGTTAAAAGAAAACGATATTGGCTCTTCTATATTGTGATTATACACTAGATTTGAATACCCCCACCATTTTGTAAAGGGAGATTTAATGGGCTCCGGTTTAAAAAGGACTTTATTAAAATTTATAGCTTCAATTATGTTTGTTTTTCCTGAGCCATTTTTTCCAACCATCACTATCAAATCATTAATATTTAAAGTAATATTTTTAATACTCTTAAAATTTTTAATTATAATTTTCTTTATTTCAATATTCATTTATAAACAAATTTTAAATTAATATTTAAATATTATCTTAGTGTTACTTTATGTCATATTACTTCAAAAATAAAAAAGATCAAGAATCGAAGACTCTTCAATTTCTATCTGTTTCTATGAACTTTTTAATTCTACAGGAGTCTACCAGATTTATTTCAAAAATTATTAAAGTACCGGGCATACAAATTCATAATTTTTTATATTCCATTACCCTTCCATCGCCGTATGTCCTGTAATAATATTTGAATTCTTCATTTCCGGATTTCGCTGTACATGTCCTTCCACTGCTATAATTTCCATGGAGTTCCAGGTAATCTATTTTATTCCACCCTGTTTCATCCTTAACCTTGTTTACCATGCCTTCCAGTATATCTGCACATATATTGCAGCAGAAAAACATGTTTTCTCCTTCTATTTCCCTGTAGTATTCTCCCCAGGTTGCATTGCATAATGCGCATCCCTCAGTATTGTTTGTTTTCAATCATCTCACCCCTTTCAATCCTTGCCTCAAGATAGTTATAAAACACATAGGTGGAAGCCAGATAGGCGTCCTGTATATTTTCAATATTGTAATCCCTGCTGTATTTTTCTATAATATTTAATGCCCCCATGGAATGTGCATTATCACTATGGTAACCTTCCATAAGGAATGCCTTTACAGTTTCCGGCACATTATTGTTGTCAAAGGCATCAAGATTGAAGTAATCATATCTAGCTCCGTATGGCCTTAATGCACTATTAGCTATAAGTTCAAGGGAATGCATTGCAGCCATAATTTCTATCCACTCATTCTTCTGTGCTATTTCACGCCATCTGCTAATTGCTTTTTCGGTGTTTTTTAGTGGTTTTGTTTCCATTATCTTCTTTCTGCTGATTCCGAAGCCTTCAGCCATGTCGAGCAAAAGTTCAATGTGTGACTTTTTGCCGTTTCCAAAGTATTCTGTTGTCATATTCTCCATTTCATATGTCTGGACATCCTTATAGTCAGTTTTGGATATTACAGCGGAACATGACCTTACCCATTGCTTCAGGAAAAAATAATGTTCTACAGCATAGCCCTCCATGATATATTTATTATAATCCTGCATTTTTATTATAAATGGATGCGGATTATTTCCCCTGTATTCTGAAACGAACCTATTAACTATCCATGATTTTATTCCTTCGCCATTGAGATCGTAAAGGTTTCTAAATAATAGTTCTAAACTGTTTTTATCTGCCTTTGTTTTTGTAATATTCCGGTTCAGCCACATAACATGAAGAGCGTCGCTGTCTTTAGCTTTCCCTGTGAAATGTTCCGATAGTGCCAGAAAATCATTATTGCAGAATTTTAAGTTGCATACAGGGCATATTGCCATAGATAAAAATATGTTAAACAGTATATAGTGTTTCAGCTAACGGATAAAATAACAAAATTTTAAAATAATTATATAAATCTCGATATAAGTGTGTCTGATTTTATAGATGGTACAAAG
>JAKAAT010000087.1 GCA_021802205.1 Thermoplasmata archaeon | reverse complement strand
TTGCTTCCTATGGATGGAGAATACTGATGCTTACAGCCATAATCCCGGGAGTTATAACACTTTTAATCAGGCGGCTTTCAAAAGAAACAGAGGTATTTGACCGGATGAAAGCTGAAAATGACATTGAAAAATCCCCTGTAAGGAAGATGTTCAAAAATCGTAGCAGTATAGTATTCGGATTTATGATAACCGCAGGTTTGCTTTTCATGAATACTGCCACTGCTTCATTTTATCCGGTAGTAGGCAGTGTTGATTTTCTTAACCTTGGCTCCGGGCTTCTCTATGCACTGCTGGTTATAAACTTCTTTTCACTTATAGGAGTCTGGAGCGGGGGAATACTTGCAAGGAGCTTCAGGGACAGGCGGCGCCCTATGCTTATATTCTCAATTATATTTACAGTGCCAACTGCACTTTTTGTGTTATTTGGATATACAACGAATATTATGGATTTCACCATTGTATTCTCAATCCAGTTATTCCTTGAGGCACTTATATTCTCCGCCTTGCCTGTATTCCTTGCCGAATCGTTCAGCAAAAAATTCAGATCAACTGCGGTGGGGCTCATATATAACGGAGGCGCAATATTCGGCGGTACAGCCATCGTCCTGCTAACCGCTCCAGCACACATAATAAATATACGAACACTCTGGATTGTTGAAGTGTACATTGCAGGAATAATTTTAATTCTTGGATTAATATTCTATAAAAAGCAGGAGAACACTTCAGATCCAATAGAGAATTAACATTATTTATTTTAATATAATATATATGCAATTGCAACTGGCATCTGTATCAATAGGGAAGGAAATTGATTTTTTGCATATTTTTAAACAGTTTTTTAATAAAATAAACAAGTTATGTTATAACTCCTTTACTGGATGGATTAACATGGATGTTATTTCGATGATTGATATACCTTCAAATTTAGAAGTTTAAGCATAAGTACAGGATACATTTTATGGTATATCCCGAAATAGTTAAAAGAATCTAGCACCTGTTTGGCAGGGAGATCAATTTAATGATTCTGGCAATTCAGAATACAGGCATGCAGGGTCTCTGGCGAAAATATCCCCGTAACGGGCATATGCCCTTGATCTCGATCCGCCACATGAGTCACCCCAGTTGCAGGTACCACACTTCCCACCAAAATTTTTACTATTCCTTAACATCTTAAGTGTTTCATTGTTCCTGTATATATCAACTATAGAGTTCTGCTTCACATTCCCAAGTTTATATGTAAGGAATCCACTTGGCTCCACATCCCCGTTATGCCCCACGAAAATTATTCCCTTTCCATCCCGGGTATTGGAAGTCCCCTGTGGAGGGTTTCTGGAATCCGGCAATCCAAGGAGGTCAACTGTCTGATCCATAAGTTCATAATAGAGGTCTCCGGAATAGTTTTCATTTCCTTCATCCATTACACGTCTGAAAATAGGGGATTCCACGGTCCTTATAACAATTCCATATTTTGTTGCAAATAGCAGCCAGTGGTTTATATCCTCAAATTCTACAGGGGTCAAATCTTCCGAGTCAATGGCCCTTCCAGTCTGTATAAGGAAAAATACCTCCCATGTTTTAACATTGTTGTCAATCAGTAGTTTCAGAAGAGACGGTAGTTGATGTATATTTTTTCTCATTACCACTGAATTTATCTGTAATTTCATATTCTTTGCGTTGAAAAGTTTAATCATGTCAACTGTCTTGTTGTACACACCGTCCCCTCTTAACCAGTCATGCATTTCACGGTTCCCGTCCAGTGATAGGGATGCAGAAAGTACATGGTGCGCCTTAAAATAATCTATTCTTTCCGGTGTCAATAGATCTGTAGCAGCAGGGCTTATTGATACTGGAATCTCGTATTCATTTGCAGTTTCAATAATTTTATTTATATCATTGCGGCGCATCATATCGCCACCTGTGAGGATAAGAATAGGGTATGGCTTTCCGAAATCACGGATTGATTTTATAAACGCCGATGCTTCTTCAAAGTTCATTTCATCTGGCAATGGTTTCTCCAGTGCAGAGGCCCTGCAATGCCGGCATGCCAGGCCACATGCTTTAGTAGTTTCCCAGAATATGAGTATTGGCTTTTCATTATAGTTAATCATAATTTAACAGATGCCAATAGATATAATAAAATAATGAAAAATTGTGAATATATTTTCAAAAAGCAGATAGATTAAATAAGTAAAGGGAAGTTGCTAATTAAAAACAACATATGAGTATTCAACGTACCTCTAACACATAATTTATGAAAAACATTTAACCAGCAATTAAAACTCAATAATAGTGATCTGTAGACTTTAATTTTAGACAGTTATAATTGAGGAAATATATGACAATATATTGAACTTGATATACACTGAGTTATTCATTTAAGCAGAAAGCTCACAGGCCTTAGCCCCGGGAGTATTTCAACCAACAAATTTGCTTTTTTTCATAAATCACCGTAGATATAAATATATTTGAATCAATAAAAAATTACATATTCTTAGAGAGCGCCCCGAACGGGTAGCGTCAGTGTTCCTGCATAATGATATTTTTTCCCCAATAAACGCCGATTTTAAAAGTTTTATGGAGGTGGGCATATGCTCAAGATAGACAATAGAATAGAATTTTTAGAAAAATTTTGGAATGAAAGAAGGATAGATCAGCCACTGTCTAATGAAGACCTTATCGAATATTTCGTAGATGAGGTGAGTAAATGAAGCCTGTAAAATCATCCCACAATGAGGATATATCTAAAATGAAACTCAGTTCCCTGGGTAAAATCATAGATCAGGTTACGGATGACGATGTCAGGAGTGTAAAAACGGATGTAATTTCAATTTTCAGGGGATGGGGGAAATGAATAAAGGTGATACAATATCATTGGCGTTAGTTGATACACTTTTATATACTCATGAAGAGCACCATAAACATCATTATTCGGGAACAAATTTTGAGCAGGCTTTGTATAATGTTGGTGAATTTATATCTGAAAATGAGTATGAAATTGTATATTTTGATTGGGAAATGAAAACCAAGGTGCACGCCAATAAGCAATACATCATATGGTGGGCCGAGGGCGATGTAGGGAATATAAAGAATCCGGAGGGGAATTAGATGTTTAGATACGAAAATATTACGGATCCTCAAACCAGGCTAGATAGATATCTGGAAAATAAGCACATAGACATTGTTTCTCCCGAAATTGTAAGCTTCCTTTTTGGTAATGATAAGAGGATTGCCACACAAGAAATTTTAAGATGGAAGGAAAGGCATGAAGGTGACTATTTTTGTTTAGATCCAGCTAGGCCTGATGTAATCAGGGTAACTATAACAGACCACGATATCGTGGTATCGAATAAATCCATGCATAAAAAAAATGGTAGGAGGTATAATCATGCAAAAAAACACAGTAAATATTAATGAAATTTTAGCAACTCTTAGAGGATCTGTCATTTCGGAGAGAAAGCAAAAAAGGGTTGTGGCGTTGAGCCCAGGATTTTATGAGTCTATTTCACAGGCCTTTTCATTTATGAAAGAACGGAAAGATGAGCTATCACAGCAAGGGAAAATGGACGAGTACATGGAAACAATCGTCCTGGAAGATAGGTTGAAAAAGGAATTTTCCTATTTCATGCAGGTTAGGATGTCAAAGATCATGGAATATTCTGTATATGGAAATGCCAGTGAATTCAATCTTGCGGGGCCAGAACTTTCCTGGTTCAAGGAGGCAAACCAACTGTATGAGAAGGCAATAAGTAAGATAGAGGGTAATTCACAATGAACGCTACAAATTTTTGCAATAAAAATATGATATCTAAAAATGCATATCGCATGCTAGATATCACCATGACAAACGTTAAAGAAGTCGTTCTGAAAAAACTCTCTATCCTATCATTTTTTTTAAAAAAAAGATATATATCATATATATCATTTTATTTTTTTATTATATATTATATTACTATTATTTCTTTTTACTACTTTTTCTTTAATATAAGAATAAAAAAGATTATATATAAATATCAAAATTAAAAGGTGAAAAAATGGCAGCAAAAATTAAAGATCCAAAATTCAGGCTTGTACCTATGCTGGTACACGTAGAAACGTGGGAAAAAGAAGCAATAGAACGATTAGGACTCAACGCATCAGAGCTTATAAGGGATTTCCTGAGTGAAAGGCTTGAGAAAACCCAGGAAATTGAATTAGCAGAACTCCAGGCAGAGATATCAGATACAGAAACAGAGCTGGCCACAAAGAAAGCGTTGTTCAAATCTATGAAAGACTCAATAGAATTGAAGAAGGAAAGAGAAAAGGAAAAGTTCCTGGAAGACAATCTTGATGCATTTGTGTTAAAGAAATGGCTAATAGATGGGAGAATACCCAATAATACCCCGATATTTGATTTCCCGGACAGGGAAGCATTTGTTAAGGACATAAACGCGGGTAATATTTCGGCGAATTCAGAATTAGAGGAATTCAGGAAATACAGATTCAAGGTTTTAACCAAGGCAGATCCTCAGGCAAGATACAGGTTCAGGACAATGTTTGCAGAATTCATAGGGACAGGGGTGATGAAATAATGAAGGCACTACTGTACTTCTCAAAGCTCTCTGACCTTGGGAAATACAAAGTAGAAAAATCAGACGATTATGATCTGGCCAGGGAAGAGGGGCTGGATGTATCTTTCTACGAGATGATAAGAGTCAAAGGATCCAAGCCTGAAAGTAATTTTGGAAACCCTTCTCATATATCAAAATATTCCAGCACTGACCTTTTCCTCTACCTGAAGGACCATAAAAGCTCGTG
>JAKAAT010000086.1 GCA_021802205.1 Thermoplasmata archaeon | reverse complement strand
TATCCTGGAAGCATTGTATTTTCGGTAGTTTTTCCATTTGTTTTCATGGAATCCGGTATAGAGCATGAAAGGTCTATTCCTGACATAACTCTTGCATATGAGCAATTCCGTTATTATAATAAAGTTGCAGCTCAATATGGAATAAATATAATGAAATCACCAAAATCAAAAAATGGATTAAATTTCCTCATATCCATGGAAGGAACTGATGTACTAAGTATTCCGGAAGATATTCTGATTTTCAAGGAACTGGGTTTAAGAAATTTAGGTCTTGTATGGAATTTTGATACAAAGTATGCTTCATCATGCTATTCAAAATGGGATTACGGTTTAACCGGTTACGGTGAAGAACTTATAGAACTTTGTAATAAAAATGGCATTATAATTGATCTTGCACACGCGGGTAAGAAGACCATTCTTGATGCCTGTAGAGTTTCCATAAAACCTGTTCTTGACTCACACACAAATTTCAGTGCATTAAAAGAAAATAAAAGAAACATAGATGATAAATCCATAAGTGCAATAGTGGAAACTGATGGGGTCATCGGCATAACTGGGATAAAAGATACATTGAAAACTCCTGACCTTGATGGAATTATTGCAAGCATGAACTATTTAGGCGATAATTATGGATGGCGCCATGTTGCTCTGGGAACTGACTTCCTGGGTATATCATCTGCACCGGAGAATTTCCCGGATATAAATGCAGTACAGAAATTAAAAGATTTACTGGAAAACCATGCAGATGATGTGCTTTATAACAATGCAAAAAGAATAATAGAAAATAATTTATGATTTTTCCACGTCGTACCAGCCTCCCCTGCTATTCATCTTAATCTTGCTGTTTCCCTTGTACCCGGCGTATACCATTTCCTTCAGAATAGGTGGTGGCAACATTCTTTCATCCCCTGTTTCAGAATATAGATAGTCACCAATTTCCTTCATTGTATCTAACCCTATAGTGTCCATTAGCTCAAAAGGCCCCATGGGAAATCCGAATCCGAGCTTCGCCATCTTATCTATATCCTCCATGCTTGCTATTCCCTTTTCGTACATCCTCAGTGATTCAACAAGCCAGGAATGCACAAAATTAGTGGTAAAGAATCCTGGATAATCCTTTACGACTACAGGCTCCTTTCCCATTGTTTTTGCCATATCTAATACTGTATTCAATGCTTCCTGGGAGGTAAAAGGAGTCTTAACAATCTCTATTAGCTTCATTACAGGTGCCGGATTGAACCAGTGCATCCCCAGTAATCTGCTTTTATTTTTAATATTCATGCCTATTTCAGAGATCATAATTCCTGAGGTGTTTGATGCTATTACTGCATTTTCTGGAATGTTTTTTTCAATGCTCTCCATTACCTTTAACTTCAGGGTCATGATTTCCGGGACTGCTTCTATAACGAACTCCCTGTCAGCAAGTTTTCCGTAATCGGTAGAAGTTGAAAGATTTTTCATGTACTCTTTCTTCTGTTCATCCGTTATTGTACCCTTCTGAACAAGCCGTGCCAAACCGAATTTACCATCAGATATGCTGTTCCTTGCATTCTCCAGAATTGTATCACTGATATCTATAAGCAGTGTATCAAATCCATTCCTGATGAATACCTGCGATATGCCCTGCCCCATTATTCCTGATCCTATTACTGCTACTTTCTTTGCCATATAGGACTATTCAATGAAATAATAAAAACTTTGATAAAAGAGAAAAATATGCCGATAGATTATTTCTTTATCAATTATATATTTCATAAAATTATCCTTTATAAGTAATAAATGTCAGTACACTATGGTCGCCATTTCATTAATATTTGCATCTTCCATCAAACTTTCCACATGTGTCAATAGCTGGTAGTGAAATATAGCTATTTATTATAAAAACCGTATATCTCATCCACATCTGTTGCATGAATTGATATGACAGTAATGCTACAAATGACATTAACCTGTATCTTTACCTTGAACTCGAGAAAAATATACTTCAATTGCCGGGCTGAAACTATCCGTATGCATTGAATATCCTTAATTTATTATACAAAAAAATTATAAAGATAAGATGACAGATCCCTAGCAAACATGCGAATTACTTTTTAATGAAAATGAGGGGCATTTCATTGAGCGTGCTAAAGAAAGGAGTTATACTGGACCAGAATATAGAGATTTCTTGGTTAATGGCAAAAAAGAAGCATGTTCAAAGAAGCTCCGTTCAGGTCAAGATTATAAAGTATATTTTGGGAAATGGGTTATAAAATGTAAAGTGAGAAGTTGCAATATTATTCTCGGTACAATTTTTAAATCCGATTAACGATTGGTCTAGCTAGTTGCATAATTAATATCCCTTCCTCAATTTATTATATTCATTGTAGAAATACACCTTCAGCATCATTTCCTGTTCAATATTCTCAGGCTTGACAGCCCTTATTACCTTACCGAACAGCCTCTTAATTCCTGAGAAATATATTTCCACATTCCATCTCAATCCATAACTGTTCTTCATCTTCCATAATTCTTCATTGAATCTATGTACGAATCTTGTTATCTTAGCCCTGTAAAGGGAACTCCTTTATAGGGTTGATGCATTCTTTCTTACAGGTATTAATGCCTTATCCTCTAATTCATTGTAAATAGCCTTTGAATTATAGTCCTTATCACCGAATAATCTGCTTATCCTGTTCTTCACCCTCTTTACAATACTGATGCCTTCCTTTGCATCATTCACATGTTCATCTGTGATTGAATAATCCATAATTTCAAAATTCTTTATGTTTATGACAGCATGGAGTTTCACCTATCCTTTTCTCTTCCTATGCCACTTACTGCCTAAATAATCTCCCCTCAAGATTATCTTGAACTCTGATGAGTCTATTGCTGCTAACACACCGCTACTGTCATTCATTATCCCGGGAGTTATTTTCCTGATCCTCCTGTATATTGATGTAAATGATATTTCTGGAAATCCGAATTCCCTTGAAAGTTTATGGAGTTCTGACTGCAACTGCTTGAATGGAATGCCTCTGATCTCCCTTAACTCCGCCAGATATAATATAACTATTCCCGGTATCTTATATGGCCTTCCCCTTTTTCCATAATTGTTCTCCTCTAACAGTTCCCTCCATCTATTGAATGCACTGTTGTCGAGGAAATCATCCATTGCAAGTATATAGCTTTCTGAATAACCTCTTCTATAATTGTAGTATCGAGAACTTCTTATATACCTATTTGATCCAAAATTGACTGGTTTTGGTGTAATAAAAAGCCAATCAATCCCTGTATTTAACTATACAGGGGATTTACATTGAATTGGAATTTATGCCAAAATGAATTATGTAACTGACTATCTGATGTCATAAAATTAAAATACTAAATTTACATATTAATTATATATGGTTAAGAATATGGGAAATATAGAAAAATGCCCGTACTGTTCTTCAACGATGAAAAAAACAAAAGCTCCTTTCAAATATCATGGTTCTTACATTGGTAAATTTGATGCATATGTATGTAATGAATGTAACAGAACTTATTTCACAGAAAAAGCGTATAAAGAAATAATGAAACTACCGCTTAACCCAGATGAACAGAATGATTTTTCCGACTTTGTAGATATGCAACCAGAAATTGTTATCAGTTCTCCTATTATAATTAACAAAAAAGAGAGTGAACCAACATCGTTTAATAATTTATTAAGGATTGGAATTATAACAATAAGAACAGATGAACAGAACAGACAGAAACTGAATGGAGAAATAAAAAATGAGTATAGCAGTGCCTACGCATGAAAATAGTATAGACCTTGAATTCAGTGTAGAAAAATGTAATTTTAATATATATGAAATAAACAGTACATTGAATGATATATGTGGTATTTTACGGGTCATAGCAGTTCCATATCGAATAGTTAAATTAAAGAAAGATATAAATAACAAGCCTGGTTTCATAATGCAATCTTATAATGTTTTAAATTTTATTAATAAAGGTAAATATGGAAAACCCGATAATAATTTCATAGATGCCAATAATATAAACGAAAATGAAAAAATAGAATTAAACCAGGATGAAGACTATACCATTTTATCTGAACCGATGAATATATACTTTATAATAGATTCCGATAAGCATTATAAAATACGTACAAAATCAACATTAACAAAGGTAGAAATGATAAGTAATAAATTCGATTATTATGGGAATCCGATATTTATGGCCACTGTAAATACTGGGATAAGTTATTCGTATGCGGCACCAAAAACATAAAACAAGTGGTTGTAGGACACTATTCTACAATCTACCCATATTGAACAAATTATGCCATGTGCCTGTGCAGAACAGTGCACTGTATATTCTGTCATTTCTCCTCTGTGCAACATTCCATCCAAGCATCTTCTTATCTGCAGCAAATCCGGATTCTGAATTGCTTCTCTGGTGGTATTCTTCCATGTAATGCATGGTATTCTCAACAAACTCCCTCATAGTATCCTTCCATTTCCTGGAACCATTAAGTGTTGAATTCTTCTTTGGAATTACGAATACTTTCGTATTGCCCAGGTTATCCATATATGATGGGAATGAATAGTACCTGTCCAGACGGATTGTCTCCATTTCCATATTGATTGATGCAAGCATTTTAATCGCCCTGTCATATGCCTGCCTCTAAGATTTCATTGATGTACCAATGCCTATGTACAGTCTGGTTTCAAGGTCCATTATATTGAATGAATATGCAAACAGCCTCTTCTTATTTTTCTTAGTTTTACCTTTATTCTTTCTGTTCCCTGGACCCTCCTTTGCCAAATCCTTCAATCTCTGTGCGTATGATTCATAGTTCTTCTTAACTGTAAGGCCATAGCCTGTGCCGTCACCTGCTGCATTTGAATTGTTTACACCCTTTTTCTTCAATATCAA
>JAKAAT010000026.1:18112-22589 GCA_021802205.1 Thermoplasmata archaeon | reverse complement strand
GGCATATGTCTTTATCCATAGATGGAAGGCCAGTTGTAACACCTGCTATGGCATATGAGGAAAAAGGAGGTAAGTTAAATGTTAAGGAACAATAGATATATATGGGAACTCATTTCAGGATATCATATCTGTTTTATTGTTGATACCCTGGCATAGATAACTGTTTTTCTTTTAACATCCTTATTTAATAATTTATAAATATCCTCATCATTGTAATCATAGAAGCCATTGGGCATAACTGTAAATCTTATCTTCCCTGTTGAGGCATATACGTGGAGTGTCTTTCTTGAAATTCTTAATAGGTTTAATACCTCATTTGCCTTCATAGTTAATAACATAATATATTAATTGTAGAAATAGTTATCTAAATTATACACTATACATCAATATAATATGATGATAATACTATTTGGAGAAAAATATTTTTTTATAATTATGATTTACCACTGAAATTTTTAAAATTTGCACGTTGAATGATTTCCTGAAGATGCCGTTGGAAAAATATTTTCAGGGGGTTCCGGGATAAGTTTAATAATTTCACTGACTACCGGATTTTTTTGACTGTTAAGAGAGTAATAAATCCACTGGGCATCCCTTCTCTCCTTAACAAGACCTGCAGATTTTAACTTTGCAAGGTGCTGGGAAACATTTGACTGGGATAAGTGTGATATTGCAGTTATTTCGCAAACACAGAGCTCATGTTTGCTTAGCAGTGAAAATATATACAGCCTGTTTTGATCCCCAAGTGTTTTCATAACATTCGCAATGTATTCTATGCTCTGATTTTTTACTGACTGGGACATAGTGTTATATCACATTCTTGAATATAATATCGCTGCGTATTCCCTGATTTCTGTATGGCACTTCATTCCATTCATACTCTATCCGTTTTGCATGGTAATGTTCATCTGGTTCGGTTTTCAGCAATACAGATTGCACCCAGCTGTCCTGCATATTCTTCAGAATAGTGAGGCTCTCAGAGAGTTTTGATCCTGTCAGGGAAGAAAGTGATGCTTCTACATCGGATATTTTCTGAGGAAAAAAATTCTCATCCTCAGAGACCATTACCGTTTCACCTGTGGATATTTTCTGAACTATATACCATACACCTGATCGGCTGCTGACGTCCTGGGTTCCAAATCTTACCCTTGCACCTGTAAGATATGTGGCAGCATCTCCCAGGCACGGGCTGTTCCTTGATACAACCCTCAGGTCTGTTCTGTCCACTATATCTTCCGGAAACAGATCATGTAATGCCACGGAAAGTGCATAACTCCCCCTGTATAGTCCGTCACAGGCATGTCCGTGAAATTTCACCAGATCATTGAACCTTATCTTTTTGTATTCTTTTGAGTATCTTCCATGGCTTGACTCGGTATCAAGAACAAGGAATAATATACTATCTTCCCCTGGCAATAAAATCACCTGTCATACAGTAATCAAAATGATATAACTGTATAGCCCTCCACTGCATATCTTGAAAATGCGTCCCTGGCAAATTCAAGATTTATCCCATTTTTCTTGAAAATATCCTCCATATCCCAGGTTTTCACCTGATTTGAGCATGCCTCAAGCATGATTCCAGCTTCCCGCAACTCTTTTATCGCATCCATAACCTCGCTGTTATCCTCCCCTTTTCCCAGTGCCTTTATCCCGCCGGTAAACAGGAATACTTCCAGTTTTTCAATTCCATTTTCATCCTTCGCATCATATATTCTCTTTGCCACATGCAATCCTGACATTACCTTGGCACGCTGATCGAGACCTGAGCTAATTACAATTGCTATCTTTCCTGTCATTATATTACCTTATTAGTATATTCTAATATACTAATTAAATATTTCTTATAATAATTATGATGTTTCTATAGATAAGAATTAGAATATAAGTGTAACTTTTATATATAAGTGTTAGATGTAAAAATATGAGATGCTCAACACCAGACTGTACTGGTCAGATGGAACCGGCAGGAAATATGAACTTTAGAGTAGGGGGATATACGGGAATAGGCGGGATGTTTCTGGGTGGCTGGAATGATCTGACCGAAACTACACAAACATTTACCCTTTATAAATGCAATACGTGCGGGAAAGTAGAATTTTACGAGCCACAACCTGCTCAGGATGATACAGGGGAGAAAAAGCACCATTTCCTTTAAAAATTTAAAATAAATTTCAAAATAATATTTTAGCGTTTAAAATAATTTTTCTGTTCAGTAATTTCCTTTTTTTCTTTAATGGTTTTGGATGTTCTTTTAATTCCGAAAGGATCAATATTTGTTTTTGTCTCAAATATTGAAGTCTCCGGTATGCCGGTTATTTTCTGCCTACCTGTTTCTATTCCATTGTTTTTTACATTCTTCAATTTAACGTTGCTTCTTACAGGTTTAATCGAATTCCTGTTTCCATTATTATCTTCACTCATATTTATCACTCTTTATTTTATGGAGTAACTATCGAAATAATTGTACTCAAAATCAATATGCATTTCTGGTATAAAACCCGCAGTTGTAAAGATCTTATTCAGTTCTTCATGGTTTATCCGTATATTCATGGGAGGTCCCATTTCTCCCTTCATATTGAACTCTATCAGATACACATATACGGGTTTCTTTGAGTTTTCCTTTATGAATTTTAAAATATCCTCTCTGCAATCTATATCATGGAAAACTGTTGAGAAAAATATCTTGTTGAATCCCGTCACATAAAGGTTACACATGTCCTCATTGATAATTTTATAGTTTTTTCTTCCCTCCATATTTTTTTCTATGTATCTTATAACATCGGAGTTCTGTTCAACTACATACACCATCCCACTACTGACCTTATCAGCAAATATTTTGCTGTAAAATCCATCTCCTGCACCCATGTCTATAATAATATCATCAGGAGCAAGTTGCATTTTTTCGATAATCGTTTTATAGGGAATATGTTTTTCCCTGAATTCATGTATCCTTTCGTATCTCATATATTAACCAATAATCATTCCATATTTTAATATTTCCTGTTTCCGGAGAACATATCTTATTGGACTTAACATTCATCTGTCAATCATTTTTGCAGAAATGATTTTAAATGCGTCTGTAAGGTCCTTTTCATCCAGTACTATTATAGTATCACGGTAAAAGGAAATTATATGCATGATATTGATTCCGGCCCTGTATAACAGGGAGGTTATAAAATTAACATATCCCTTCGTAATTTCTATTTCATCAGGGCTAATTATGGTCAGCTGCCCAAGGTCCTTTCTGTATTCTATTATCTGTTCATTAGAAAAAAAATTGGAGAAACCGGATACAGTCTGATTATCACCCAGAATGGAAAAGCAGTTTATGGTTTCTACAAGATTTACTGAATTCAATTTTTTCAGGTTTCCTATAATCCCGGTAATTATTTTCAGTGTATCATAGTTCTTTTTTATGACAATAATAGCAATATTTGAGGACATTTCCAGATTAGATTTATCAAGAATTTCTGTGGTATATGAAGGCAAATCATTATTTTTATATCTCTTCAGGGCAGCAACTGCAGCCTCAAAATCATCTACAGATGTTTTATTCACAATTTCCCTTGCAAGTGCTGAAATATTAATCAATCCACGGGCCATATAATCTTTTATTTCTGGATGTTCATTAATGTAAGATCTGACAATCTCGGCAGTATTAACCATTTTATGGTATATCAACATATTGTTAAAATAATTTATCAATTCATATAATGAAAAGGATATTAACCACTTTGAAATGGGGTTATATGTTTGATTATATACCCACAGTGCTGAGATCACAGGAAATTATAGATAAATCATTTCATAAGGCGTCAAACATTGTGGAGCCATACTACCCTAAAAAGGAAACAAAAATTAGAAAGGAAGTTACAGATAGGATATCTACCATAGAAAGCATCTCAACAGGCCATCTTGATAAGATAATTAGAAAATTTCCCACAATAGAAACATTACATCCTTTTTACTTTGATTTAATAGATCTGATGTTCGATGTGGATAAGTATAAGCTGAGCCTGGGGAATGTACAGTGGACAACGGATAAGATAAAGGATTTCAGCACAATTTACATTAAAAAATTGAAGGGTGCTAAAACCATCAATGATATGAATAGCATCATGAAAGCATACTACGGGAGATTTTCCTCCCTGATAAAGAACATTAATCCCGACCTATTATACCTTGGAGAATGCAGGAATTACCTCAGAAGGCTGCCCGGGATCATAACAGATATTCCCACATTCATAATTGCAGGAATTCCAAACTCTGGAAAGAGTTCGCTGATACAGAAACTCACCGGGACTTCTCCTGAAATTGCCAGTTATCCATTTACTACAAAGGAGATTCTACTGGGTTATAAAAATATAGAAAACTGGCGTGTCCAGTTTATAGATACCCCCGGAATTCTGGACAGGCCCATGGATAAAAGAAACGATATAGAGAAAAAGGCTATAATTGCCCTTTCCAAAATAGA
>JAKAAT010000026.1:9639-18012 GCA_021802205.1 Thermoplasmata archaeon | reverse complement strand
GAGGATACAAATCCTGCAAATATAGATTCCGATGCATATCAGCTTATACCAGAAGACCTGAAATGGCTTGGTGTAAATGTGGGAGAGACAGTTATACAGTCTTCCAGAATGGAATTTTATTACTCAGAAGCCAAAAGGATGATTTCAGCAGGTTATATGTATGCAATAGAGGAGAACCAGCAGGAATTCCATGATCTCAAACTAAAGAAAGTTCCGGTTAAGGAAAGGGATGCAGATCCTTCATATAGTCTAGAGAAGTTTGACAGGATGATTTCCGGTTATTATTCAGATGGCCAGGCAGCACTAGTAATGAAAACAGAAATAGATCATCCTAATCCATCCATCAGGGACTGGATAGCCTTCAGAATAAACACTCATGAACATCCCCGTACCGGTACCAGATACGTTGCATATCCGACCATGAACTTCTCGGTTTCAATTGATGACCATTATCTGGGGCTCACGCATGTTATAAGAGGCATAGACCATCTTGTAAACACTGAAAAGCAGAAATACGTATTCCAATACAATAAATGGAATATACCTGAATACTTCCATTACGGGTTTATAACAATTCCGGATACTATACTGAAAACTACAATTATAAAGGATGGAATAAGGTCAGGGAAATATTCCGGATGGGATGATATACGCCTGGGTACACTGATGGCACTGAAAAAGAGGGGTTACAATCCAGAAACATTCAGGAATTACTGGATAAGCTCCGGAATGAATAAAAACAACGCCACATTTTCATGGGAAATTTTCAACTCCATGGATCGTGAGATAATAGATAGTAATACTGAAAGATATTCATTTGTTCCGGAACCGGTAATACAGCATATAAAGAATCCAGTAAAGTTAAAAAGCCATGCAATGCTGCACCCACAGAATCCGGGAAGAGGATTCAGGGAATACACATTAGAACCTGATGCAAGCATATACTTTCCTGCAAAAGACATGTTGGAAATAGCAGAGGGAGAAACCATAAGATTGAAAGATCTCTGTGTAGCCAGGAAGGTGAATGATAGAATAGTTTATTCTGACTATGAACCAAAGGAGAGGGTCAAAATCATTCAATGGGCACCTAAAAATTCCACAGAAATATCTATTTACCATCCGGATGGCAGTGTTGATAAGGGCATGCTCGAACCGCTTGCAACAGGAAAAGATAAGGTAGTCCAGCTGGAACGTTATGGCTACGTTAATTTACTGGGAGATAAAGGATATTTTCTCCATAAATAAATTTAAATTCAAAAACTAAGTGCAATATAAAAAAATTCTAAATGGAATGTATATTCGAGAATTTATAACAATATATTTAGTGGAATGAAAAAACTAATCAGATATACTTTTTTGACCAGTCTGTCCATTATAGTGCATATGCCAATTAGTCATAGTTTCTCTCCATATGAGTCAATGAAACGGCTGGTTCGCTAAATCTACCTCTGTCGCCCTCAACATATCATAACTTTTAAGATTGGAACCTGGGAAACTTAGAGATACAAAATAAACTGGTGATAATTTGGACCCATTGGCCGTTAAATTGGTTGTTACCCCTTTCTTTTTTAAGCCCAAACTATGGCCAATAGACCTCTCTATAGCAAGACCCGAGGCTCCTATATCGACGAGGGCTTTACAAACAAGCGGCGGAGAAGTTTACTTTCCCTAGCTTTGGATCGTGGAGGTGGTAAGCATATCAAGGGATATTGCAACGTTCTAAATGATGCCATTTTGTGATAAAATCTATGTCCCAACTGATGGATTCCACTGTACCTGCGTCTTTTTAGGATCACTCGTGTCTGGAGTAGTCTTAAAACCTATAGGAGATAGAGTAAGCAATCCCATTTCATTCCATTGATGAAAGGAAATTCAATGGTTGTGATTTTATCATTTTGATTATAAACACATCCTCTACTCCAAAAAAATGAAAAATCATAAGTTCTAAACTGCAATATAGATACTATGAAAACTGATGATCAGAGACATGTTATATGTGGAGGTGACCCAGAAAACTATCTCAAAGCCTACTTAAAGGGTCTTTATTTTGATCTTGATGATGGAGAGGAAATCAGCGTACTATTTCTATCTGAAAAATTCCCTTTTGATGGTGAAAAATTCAGGCAAATGGTAAGTGCGGCAAAATTAAAACTTTCTGATTACATAGATATAGGCAATGAAAAGAAATTAATTATTAAAAAATAATCTAAATTTTATCTGAGTAGGTCCCAAGCTCAGTAGCGACACTGTATAGGAACAAATGATCGTCACCACCCTGAATAATACCGCAACAGAGTTTTTTATTAAAACTGAATCTGAAAATTTTCAATCTGTTATATACTATTGTACGATTAATAATCTCTTTCCCAAATGAAAGAGTTTCCCTGAAAGATTCTGTTTCCCTTGATATTTCCGCATCTATAATAAAATAAGAAGCAACGGGAATAATATTATCATAATACTTATTTTCATTATCATAATTTTTGATAAACTTCAATTTATCCTCCATGTGCACCGATGCGGCAAGAATGTGCTTTACCGAGCAGGTATTAAAAATTCTAACCTTCACATTGCCTTCTTTACCGGAAAAATAATTTTTGTCAGCAATAAAGATATATGCTTTTTTGTTTCTTACTTCTATCCTGTTGAAGCCCAGATGCCCGTAACTATCATAGACAAATCCCAGGGGAAGGTAATCAACCTTATTTACCGGATCATGGAACAATGGCCAATATTTTACACCATGGAAGTTGTGTATGAATTTAAGATTAGCACTCATGGAATCGGGCATGGTGTTCCCGTTATTCACATCCATAATTTTCTTTATATATTCTTCAGGGCTTTTCCCAGTAAAAATTCCGGTTGATATGTCCCATCCATTGGAGATAATATGATTCATTCATCCACATTGATTATATGATAAAACATTTTACTATCTAGAAAAATCAATAATTCTATAGAGTAACCGGATTAATAATTGAACATGGACATAAACCTTATAATTATATGTTGTATTATACTTAGATACTATGGATAAAGCAATGGACAATTATGATGCATCACAGATTCAGATTCTAGAGGGACTGAAGGCAGTGAGGAAAGTTCCAGGTATGTACATCGGGTCAACCGGTCCGGAAGGACTTCACCATATGGTATATGAGGTTGTGGATAACTGTATAGATGAGGCTATGGCTGGATATGGATCAGATATTAACATAGTCATATACAAAGACGGATCGCTGTCTGTTGAAGACGATGGAAGGGGAATTCCTGTAGATATACACCCGAAGTACAAGAGGCCGGGATTGGAAATAGTCATGACAGAACTGCACAGCGGTGCAAAATTTGACAAGAAGGTTTATAAGGTCACTGGTGGATTGCACGGTGTCGGAGTACATGTTGTCAATGCACTGTCCGACTATCTTATAGCACTTGTGAAGAAGGATGGGAAATTATACTATGAGAAATTTCAGCAGGGAGTTCCCGTTTCTGGATTGAAAGTTCTCGATAAATCAGAACAGGCTGAAGATCCGGAAATCAGTAATATTGAATTAAAATATCCGGAACATGGGACAGTAATCAAATTTTTCCCTGATGCTTCCATATTCGATAGCATAGACTTTTCCTATCAAACAATATCACAGAGAATAATGGATCTGGCATTTCTGAATCCAAATATAACAATAGCCCTTACCGACCAGAGAACAAATAAGCATGAAAAATTCCATTTCGAAGGCGGACTGGTGGAATATGTCCAGTTCCTTAATCAGGGAAGGGAGCCAGTAAACAGGGAGCCAATATACTGCCACGAGGCTTATAAAGACTATGTGGTTGAATTCGCTCTCCAGTACACAGATGGAATTAGCGGCATAGAAGAAAGTTTTGTTAATAATATTAAAACTCCTGAGGGGGGAACCCATATGACAGGTTTTCATACCGGTCTATCAAGGGCGGTTCTTGACTATGCCAAATCAAAGAATCTCATAAAGGGGGTAACAGCACTTACCGGAGATGATACTAGGGAAGGACTAACTGCGGTTATCCATGTTAAAATGTTCAACCCCCAGTTCGAGGGCCAGACAAAGGAAAAACTGGGAAACTCAGTGGTAAAAAGCATAGTGTCTTCCATAACTGAAAAATATCTTAAAGATTACTTTGAATCCTATCCGCCTGTAGCCGATTCAATAATTAAGAGAGTACTTGCAGCAGCTGCTGCAAGGGAAGCATCCAGGAAGGCAAAGGAGCTTGTCAGGAGAAAAACAGCACTGGAAAGTGGAACACTGCCGGGAAAACTAGCCGACTGTTCTTCTAACGATTCCGATAAAACGGAAGTTTACATTGTTGAGGGGGATTCTGCAGGAGGATCTGCTAAGCAGGCAAGAAATAGGGAATATCAGGCTATACTTCCACTGAGAGGAAAAATATTAAACGTGGAAAAATCCAACGATAATAAGGCACTGGAAAATGAAGAAATAAAGAACCTTATAACTGCAATAGGAACAAACATCAAGGATAAGTTTGACATGAAGAATCTCCGTTACGGTAAAATTATTATAATGACCGATGCTGATGTTGACGGTGCCCATATAAGGACACTGCTTTTAACATTCTTCTACAGATTTATGAATGAGCTTATACAGGGAGGCCACGTGTACTTCGCCCAGCCACCACTATTCCGAGTCCAGAAGGGCAGTGAAATCGTCTATGTTTTCAGCGAGGATGAAAAGGATAAGGAGGTAGCAAGAATGGGCAAGAACGTGGTAATCCAGAGATTCAAGGGTCTTGGAGAAATGAATCCAGAACAACTATGGGAGACTACCATGAATCCTGAAACCAGAAAGCTGGTGCAGGTAAGTATAGAAGATGCATTATATGCAGACCAGCTCTTCAATATTCTCATGGGGGAGAAAGTAGAGCCCAGAAGAAAATTCATAGAAGACAACGCAAGGTACGTTCAGAATCTTGACATATAGGTGAAATAAATGTTACTTAGACCGATTGAAGAAGAAATTAAAACGTCATATTTAGATTATGCAATGAGTGTAATTGTCAGCAGAGCTATACCTGATTTCCGTGACGGATTGAAGCCGGTGCAGAGGAGAATTATTTATTCCATGTACGAGTTAGGGGTTACACATGACAAACCGTATAAAAAATCAGCACGTATTATAGGAGAAACCATGGGTAAGTATCATCCCCACGGAGATTCGTCAATATATGAGGCACTTGCGAGGATGGCACAGGATTTTTCATTAAGGTATACATTGATCGATGGGCAGGGTAACTTCGGCTCCATTGACGGGGATGCTCCAGCAGCAATGAGGTATACGGAAGCCAGGCTTGGAAGAATGGCCGAGGAAATGGTAAGGGATATAGAAAAGGAAACCGTGCCATTTTCCCCTAACTTTGACGGTTCCCTGAATGAGCCAGTGTATTTTCCATCAAGAATTCCACAGCTCCTAATAAATGGAACATCTGGAATAGCAGTGGGAATGGCCACAAATATGGTACCACATAATCTAACAGAGGTTTCAGATGCAATTATGTATGCTATTGACCATCCTGATTGCAATGTTGATGATTTACTGAAATTTGTTAAGGGTCCAGACTTTCCAGGTGGCGGAGTCCTTTACCGTAATTCCGATCTTTTGAATATATACAGGACAGGACATGGCAAGGTATTCTGCCAGGGTGAGATAGATGATACAGAAAAGAAAAAGATCATAATTAAAACGCTTCCATACGGTGTTAACAAGGCATTATATATACAGAACGTTGCCGAACAGGTAAAGAATGGTGTCATCAATAATATCTCTGATATAAGGGATGAAAGTGACAGGAACGGCATAAGAGTAGTAATAAAGGTAAAAAATGAGGATAGCAAAGGGCTTACAATAAATCAGCTTTACGAACATACTCCCTTAGAAACAACAATCGGAGTTAATAATCTTGTTCTGTTGAACAATGAGCCCAAGGTAATGACTCTGGATGAAATGATTCTCGGTTTCGTTGATTTCAGGTTAGATATAATTAAGAAACGTTCAATTTTCGATGTTAACAGACTTCTGGACAGGGAACACATACTCTCCGGCCTTGTCATAGCTCTGCAGAATATTGATCTTGTAATAAAGATAATAAAATCATCCGATACCGTGGAAATCGCAAAAACTTCATTGATGTCCCAGCTGAATCTATCTGAAAAGCAGGCGGTTGCCATACTGGAAATGAGGCTTCAGAGATTAACCGGGCTTGAAATTAGAAAGATAAATGAAGAGCTTATAAGCATAAAAGAGAACATAGAAAGATTGAACCTGATTATAAATAATGATTCTGCAAGGCGTGACGTATTAAAGCAGGAAACGCTGGAAATCAAAAAGCAGTTCGGCGATGAAAGGCGCACGGGAATACTCAACAGAGATATTAATTCAAGGAACGACGAGGATCTCATACCCAATGAGGAATCCATAATGATATTGAGCGAAAATGGCTTAATTAAAAGAGTTTCAACCGAAGAATACAATGTACAGAGAAGAGGGGGAAAGGGTACAATCACTGCAACAAGAAAGGAGGATACCGTAAGGAGCATACTTTCATGCATGTCCCATGATATGATATACTTCTTTACAAACACAGGAAGAGTACTGAAGGCAAAGGCATATACCATAGAAAAGAAATCCCGAACATCCCTGGGAAGTATCGGCGGTACATTCCTCAAAATGGCTGAAAATGAGAAAATCAAGCAGATAATGAAGTCTCCGGAAAGTTCTAAAAATCATCTGATCATAATAACCAAGAAAGGGTTCATCAAAAAGACTCCTGTAAAGGAAATACTGGATATGCGTGAATCCGGACTCAAGATAATAAAGCTTGATGAACAAGACGAGGTTGTCTCAGTAATGGATCTGGAAAAGCCATCAAAGATATTCGTTGCCGCTTCAAACAATAAGGCAGCAGTGTTCCTCAGTGATGAGGTATCGGTAACAGGTCGTGCATCACGTGGTGTGAAATCCATGAAACTTAACGGTGCAGAAGTAATCAATTCATTCTTAGTAGTTGACAATGACACGGTTATGAGCATTACAGAGAATGGGTTGGGAAAGAGGACACTGGTATCTGATTTCTCCATCCACCACAGGGGTACATCAGGAAATCTTATCTTCAAGGAAAGCGAGAGAACCGGTTCTCTGGTAACTGCCATACCAGTTCAGGATGGAGAGGAGGTTCTTATTGTGACTAGAAACAACAAAACAATAAGGCTGAACTCCGATGAAATCAGAATCCAGTCAAGGGTAACGTCCGGTGTGAAGCTCATCAATGTTGATGACAATGACCAGGTTGTGGCAGCATCCGTGCTGTGAATTTTTTAATATTTTTTATGAATTTTTTAATCAGGCACAGAATTTAAAATTTTATCTGATTTTCTCATAAAACTGTATAATAAGTTTTATAAAATAAGTAATGATAAACAGTTATGGATATTTCTCTTGTGGGGTTGGGTCACATAGGAAAGGCAGTAGTTGGCATTTTAAATGAAAATCATGAATATTTTAAGTCTAAATTCAATGCAGATATAAGGATAATATCTGTATCAGATTCTAAAAATACCGTATATAATAAAAACGGTTTAAATCTGGACAAGGTGCTTATGTACAAGGAAAGAAAGGAACTGGACGAGGTTGCTGATCTAATCAAGCCCGAGGAAATATACTCCTTAAATTCTGATATCATAGTGGATATGTCACCTGCAACCAAAGATGGAGTAGCGGGAATGAAGATGTATAAAAATTCATTTGAGGCGGGCAAGCACATAGTAACTTCAAATAAAGCACCGCTGGCACTCCACTGGAAGGAAATCATGGAATCATCAGTTAAAAACAAGAGAAAAATATTATATGAATCTTCTGTTGGAGGCGGTGTTCCCCTTTTCAACCTCAATAAGTATTCATTGAGATCGTCAAAACTTTTGGAATTCCGGGGCCAGGTAAGCTCAACCATAAATTTCGTGTTGAATCAGATGATTGCTGGAGTTGATTTTCATGAGGCTGTCAAAACAGCGCAGAATATGGGTATCGCTGAAACAGATTACCGTGACGATACAAATGGCCTGGACGGTGCAAGAAAGACAGTTATAATTGCCAACTCTCTTCTGGGAATGGATTATACCCTGAAAGATGTGGAATATGAAGGCATAGATGATATAAAGGATATTAATTATATGAAGAATTCCGGAGAAGTTTACCGTGTACTTTCACATATTGCCGGTGGTACAGAACTAACTGTAGAATCAAAGATATTTTTCATAAAACAGGGAGACCCTGTGGCCTCTATGGATTCGCTATCCATGGGATATCTCGAAAGGACAGATAATAACGA
>JAKAAT010000026.1:1899-9539 GCA_021802205.1 Thermoplasmata archaeon | reverse complement strand
GGCGCCGGCACAGTTGGCAAATCTATAGCAGAAGGGATAAAGAAAGATTTCAGCGTATCTTTGAGTTCCGGTTCATTTGAAAAATTAAGAAAATGGAATAATGAAAGATTTGAAATTTTTGATAACAATGTTGATAACGCAAAGAATGCAGATGTGATACTTCTTACAATAAAACCAGGCATATCGGATGCCGTCATGGAGGAAATACGTTTAGAATGTAAAAACAAACTTGTAATTTCATTCATGGCTGGAGTAACACTTAACCATATGCAGGAAACATTGAAAGAATCGCGTATTGCCAGGGCAATGCCCAGCATACCAATGCTTGTACAGAAATCCGTTACTGCATACAGTTATAAAAATCTTGAAAATAGCGACATAGAAGTTCTGAAAAAGATTCTAGCTGGATTCGGGTCATACGTGAAAGTTGATGAGTCCAACATGGACGCTGTTACCGGATTGAGTGGTAGTGGACCTGCTTTCGTTGCAATCATGGCAGATTCCATGATAAATGCAGGGATACTTGCCGGAATTCCCAGACAGCAGGCAACGGACCTCGTAATTGATACATTCATAAACACAATGCATCTCATGAGGGAGAAAGGTATATCCGCATCGGATCTCAGGGACGAGGTAATGACTCCCGGAGGTACAACAGTTACTGGCATATATGAAATGGAAAAAGCCAATGTTAGAACTGCCATTGCAAATGCAGTGCTAGGAGCATACAGAAAGGCACAGGAAATAGGCAGAAAAAACTAAAATTAAACAATGTTATTATTAAACGGAAATCTCACTATTTATTTTTATAATATATTTAAAATTTAAAATTCTATGATAAATAACCTTTAAAATCAATAACCTTTAAAGTTTAAAAATAATTACATGTCCTCCTGCCCAAAGCCCATTACCAGCAGTACGAAACCAACAAAGGTAAAAAAGAAAGATATCCAGCTGGCAAGCTGATGTGGTCCTATTTCCGGGTTAATAGTTGGAAATGCACTGTAATCCAGAAACATCGGTACTGAAATTATAAGAAATATAATTCCGGTTATAATCATATATTTGGAACTTTTCTTCATTTTATCAAATTTCTCTCTCATCATATTAAAGCCACCCCTATAACGGCAAATGTGAATACATATAGTATTATTGGGGCTATCACTGTTCTAGATGAAATCTTACCATTTTTGGATCTGTTGTGCCCCAGAGATACTGCATATAATACAATCGATAATAAAACTAGTACCAGTGTTATTAACAGCAATCCCTCCTCGTACACAGCAAAGTTTCCGAATACCGGTGATATCATCGTTGATGGCTGTTCATGATACATCGCTCCTATTGGTTTAATTAGGACCGCATATAGAATAAATGGCACACTACCGAACAGGTAAATTATCATCGAATAATAATATAAATATATAGATTTTTTATCCATTTCAAACCCTCGCTTTTATTGTTCTCTGCAGCATTAAAAATATAATTGCAGCGAACATGAATAAGTTAATTACAAGCACTACTGCCCAGAGACTTTCATATTTAAATGGATACTCCTGGGTAATATACCACATGACAGGATCTACAACAACAAGCTGCAGTATTCCTATCAGATAAACAATATTAGTTACTTTCACTTATCTCACCATCCCTTTTTGCGAATCTCATAGCATATACTGTTATGAAAGAAATGAAGGTTATAGACCACCATAGGTACATAGTCATTAGTCTTGTTTGGCTAAGCCCAGGTTGGGAATAACCCCATACCGTCATAACTGCAAGGCCAATTAGCATAAATATTCCGAACGCTGTAATCCATGGTCTCTCCAGTACTCCCTTATTATGGTATCTGTCTATGAAAGGCAGTATCAGTATGAATATTAGCATGCCAATTATCAGTGGGACTCCTCCAGTGCTCAATCCGTAACCTGCCACATCCATCAGTTTGTAAACAGGAGTTATATACCAGTCTGGTACCGGGAATGTTCCATATGCAAGGGAACCGTATGCTAGTGTTAGTTGCTGCGGGAAAGCTGCCGAAATCAAAAGAATAATTCCGATCATTACAATTCCTGAGAACATTGCATATAGCAGGTTTGTAGGGAACCAGGGTATCATTTCTCCCTTCTTTGGCTTCTCACTTGCCAGACCAGATCTCTCAAACAGCATGAAATGCACAGCGAATAATGCAAGCATCAATACTGAAAACACTGCAACATGAAGTGCTAACAGATGCGAAAACATTGCTGTAGTAGTGTAATTGCCTACCAGTATTGCTTCAAGCCAGTTTATGAATGCACCCGGAAGTATTCTGCCAAGAACACTTCTCTGCATAAATAGAATTCCTATATGCACAGCCGCCATTGCTATTGCAGTATTTGCGAGCATATATCCAAGTATAGCTGTAAATATTGTAAGCAGGAATAAAACCACTCCGAGAATCCACTGAAGCCATCTCCATTTTCCCTTATATGAACCGACAAACCACTGCCTCATCATATGGAAATAAACCAGTCCGATCATGGCATATGCCATGTAAAGATGTGATGTTAGTATTATATGACCAAATGGGACATCTGATATAATGTACTGTGTGGATTGATACGGATCGACCTGACTATAATAAAAGAACAGGACTATCCCTGAAACTATCTGGTAAATAAGTGCTGTGGCAACCCATGCACCTGTCCATTCGTCTAATTTATATCCCCTACTTGTAACCGATTTAAATCCTAATGTATATGAACCATCAGGGAGGTCTTTCTCCTCCTTCATTAAATCGGTTATATTATAATTGTTAGTTTCTGCCTTTTCCATTTAATTCACCTATGAGCTCCCGCTGGAGCTATTTCCGGAAAAACTCCCTTCCCACGCTCCTTCATTGCTCACCACTGTGGTTTTATATAATATTACACCTGTGCTGTTGCTATTTAATCCCTGATATAATGATGGAGACGTCGTCAGCGGTATAGGGCTGGACAAATCTCCTGTATACATCGTGGCAGGATATACAGTAGGAGTCCTGGACGTCCTTATTGCAGTGCCACCGGTCAGATCTTCTGATTTAACCTGTGAACCATAGGTTTCACCTCCAGGGAAGTTCAGATGTGTTCTAATAACGGCATTGGTTGAATTTATTCCATAAGCATATATGTAATTATTACTGTCGGTTGCAAGCATGATTTGCGGCAAAGAATGATTTGCCGGACTCGATGCTGGACCATTATTGTAGAGATTTCTACCGCCCCATAATGGATTGTACTGACTTCCATGGCATTTGCAGTAAATCAGACCATAATTTGGCCACTGTGCCGGTGTACCCGGTGCATCCGCTTTGTATCCGATAAGCTTGGACTCAAAGGGTATGCTCTGTCCTGGATGGTAATCCAGAAAAGGCGGTACACATCCAAGGTGCTGGCATATTCCACTAAGTGCAAGTATTGAATAATTATTTCCATTATAACTTGTATATATTATTCCCTCCATGGGTGCCGTGGAAGAGGGAGGTAGCTGGGCAAATCCACTTGAAGGGGATGTATTGGGTGTTGTAACCTTTACATTCTTTAGAACAAGTAAAAATGTTGGTTCATCCTGCAACGGGTAATTGAAAACAAGTATAGGTGTGCTCGTTGAGGTTGGGCTTGCTGCTGCATATTCTATGACATCTTGTGTTGTAATCCTGTTTCCACTAGGGTCTTCAAGGATAGCCAGAGGAAAATTGTCCATTACAGGAACGCCACGATCGCTTGGTACAACATAACGTTCTATAGATAAACCTCCGATCATCAAGGCTGCTATTGAAAGACCGGCTCCCTTTAGAAAAGCCCGCTTCTCAGGCTCAGGAATGTAGTTCTTATCATTGGCCATGAATGTTTATTTATAGGATATCTAAATGTTTACTTAATTTCTTGAATATGTTCAATAAAAACAAAACATATTTTTAATTCTGAATCAATTATCTATCAGTGATAATTGATGTTTGACTCCTATATGGATATATTGATAATTGCGGTTGTTGCTCTGATTATATTCGGAGGAACAAAGAAGATACCGGAAATGGCGAGAAATTTGGGTAAAGCTACTGGGGAATTCAAGAGAGGCCAGATGGAAATTGAAAATGAGTTGAAGAATGGCACTACAACTCCTACAGCAAACAAAGGGCAGGTTAATTACATGAAAATTGCCGAAGATCTGAACATTGATGTGAAAGACAAAACCATTGATCAGATAATAGGGGAAATCAACGAGAAACTGGGCCACTCTACAAAACCCGTAGAAGGGGCAGTAGAAACCAAGCAAAACTAATATGGAAAACGAATTATTGAATTATCTGATCAAATATTCCGATGAAATAAGATATAGAGCAATTAGAATATTAGCAGTGTTTGGAATTTTTTTCGGTATATTTGTTATTTTCAGAATACAGTATATTTCCATATTCGGTCAGCGATTCCTCTTTTTATATCCGGATCCTCTGGACAATGTCGGTGCTCAGGTACTATACCTGTTGAAATCACATGATTTAACATCAAACACAACATTGCTTGTCCTGAAACCGGTTGACGGTGTAATGGCGGATTTCTATACCTGTATGGCCATATCGTTGATAATATCCATGCCTGTTATTATATACGAGATTTCAAAATTCATTGATCCTGCACTTAAAAACAGTGAAAAGGAATTATTAAGATCAATAATTATACCTGCATCACTGCTTTTCTTCGCTGGAGCCTTTGTAGGAATTTATTTCATTGCTCCTGTCCTGTTCAGAATCTTTGCAGATTTCGATATCGGTGTCGGTGCTGATGTAACCATGGGAATATCCAGTTTCGTTTCCTTCATTTTTATGTACACTATAGCCTTCGGGCTTTCCTTTGAAATACCTGTATTCATGGTTGGTCTGAGCAGATTCGGTATAGTCACAGCCGATACATGGAAGAAGAACTGGAGATATGCGGTTATAGGAGCACTTGTTTATGGCATGATTTTTTCACCCGGGGTTACAGGGTTTACCATGGTTGTAATTGCAATACCCATGATTGCGCTATACTTTGCTGGCATTCATTTCTCCATAAAAGCAGAGAAAAAATTCGAATCAGAAAATACATATTCAAACAGTGCCGATCAGTGAAAGGCCTTTTATTTCTAATTTACCACCGATTTTATATTTTATTTTTACTTTCTGTCTGTCCCTGTTAATTGAATTATATACTTCCTGCAGCATTTCAATTTTGATAGGATTTTCAATTCTGTAATTATCAATGGATGTAAACCCGTCAATGATTGTGCATACCGGTTTCTTGATAAGTGGGCACATTTCATCCGTGCAGGGACCCTGGATAGTCATAATAGATATTGATAGAACCCTGTGTCCTATTAATTTAACCTCTTTATCCCCAATTTCAATTGAGCCATTACCGACTCTGATCTGCATAATAGATTATAGGCATCGATTATTAAAGTGTTTTTACGTGCATTATGCTTAATATGAATTAAGAAGATAAAGCAACATGAATTTATACTATTTTATATTCTAGAAATATGCATGACAAAATAAGTTATAACGAATCAAAAGTCCTGAGACTCCTGATGGAGGATTCCAGAATGTCCATCCTAGATATCTCCAAAAAGCTTGCATTGAACAGAAATACGGTATCAGGTATCATAAAAAAATTAAACAGTAACATTATAGATAGATACACAGTGGAGACAAAAGAACCTGAAAACAGCCTTTATATTATAATTGAAACAGAGGACATTAATAGTGTCGATCAGGATAAAGTTATAGAATATTTTGAACTGGCAAATGGCAATTATATTGTAATAATGAACAGGGATGCCCTGATAGGGAGTATCAACTACACATCTATTAATATGGCATACCGCCGTGTGATCAATAAAATTCCATCCAGAATAGAACTCTACTGTGATTATTGCAGGGGAACAATAGCAGGAAAACCTCAAACATATGAAACTGCAGATGGAACATTATACTTCTGCTGCAATACATGTAAAAGTGATTACATTGATAGACTCGGTGCAGTAAAATCCATCAAAAAATAGGCACTTTGCCCAGTGAATATATAAATAGTCCTTATTAATCAGAAAATATGGCAACGGATCCAGTTTGTGGAATGAAAGGAAAGAAAGAGATATCCAGTGAGTATGGTGGAAAAACATATTATTTCTGCAGGGAGGGATGCAAGGAAGAATTCGAGAAAAATCCCTTAAAATATATCAGGTGAATAGATGGCCGTGGATCCTATTTGTGGTATGTATGTATCAGAGGATTCCACAATATATTCAGATAGAGACGGAGTCAGGTATTACTTCTGTTCTCAGGGTTGCAAGGAAAAATTCGATAAACCGGAGGAAGAAGATAATGCTCTAAAGACTAAACTCATTATTGCTTGGCCATTTTCCCTGGCAGTTATCTTTATCGACTATCTTCTGGTTTTCCCATTCAAAAATTTTGTTTTGCTTATACTTGCCTTGCCGGTTCAGTTTTATGTGGGACTCGGCTTTTACCGTGGCGCCTATGAAGCTATAAAGGATAAAATGGGCAATATGGACCTACTGATCTCACTTGGAACCCTGACAGCATTCTTCTTTTCCTTGATAGTAACAGTTGATCCGTATTTGTTTCCGGTACACTATACCTATTATGATGCATCCGTTTTTATAATAACGCTGATTCTTACAGGAAGCTATATAGAATCACTGACTAAGAAAAAGGCAAATTCTTCTGCAACAACTCTCTTATCCCTTCTGCCTGATAAGGTACACATACTGAAAAATGAGAAAGTTGTTGATTCTCCAATAGAATCGATGGTACCTGGAGATACTATACAGGTAAGGCCCGGTGAAAACATACCAGCTGATGGTATCGTAATAGACGGATCTTCCGAGGTTGATGAATCCACGGTTACCGGTGAAGGTGATCCGGTTCTGAAGAACAGCGGGTCAGATGTAATCTCCGGAACAGTTAACCTGAACGGAATTATCACGGTTTCAGTGAAAGAAACAGGAAGCAATTCCACTGTAAATAAAATTTATTCAATGATACAGATGGCATCCATGGGGCGTGCAAAAATCCAGAAAATATCTGATATATTCTCATCATACTTTGTGCCCATAGTTCTTGTTGCTGCAGGGTCATCAGCCATTTTCTGGTACTTTTATTTGAGATCCCTTGGTGATCCTTTATATTTCATAATCTCAGTACTGGTGTTTGTTTCCGTGGTTGTCATAGCATGCCCCTGTGCAATTGGGCTTGCAGCACCAATTACCCTTCTCATCTCATCCAATGCCTCTTCCAGGGACGGGATACTGATCAAAAACTCCAGCTCCATGGACAGGCTCTCAAAAATAGATACAGTGATATTTGATAAGACAGGCACAATTACAGATAATACGCCAAAAGTTACACGGTTCACTACCCGTGGTGATGAAAATCTGGCAGTTTCACTTCTTTATTCGATTGAATTCTTATCAAATCATCCGGTTGCCATAGCCATCAGAACATATCTTCAGGGTAGAAATCCGGAAAAGGTTGAAATAAAGGAATTCAAGGAAATTCCAGGAACAGGTGTAAGTGGTGTATATGATGGAAAAACTGTGGAGGTCAAGAGGTTGGAAGG
>JAKAAT010000026.1:0-1799 GCA_021802205.1 Thermoplasmata archaeon | reverse complement strand
TCACTCAGACTACGAACAAGGCTTTCAAGAAATGTTGATACTATAACTATTTAAAAATTTGATTTTAACAGAGTATTTGGAAAATTCGATAAATTTATAAGTATTTTCATAATTGATATAAATGGAATTGAGGGTTATAGGAATATCAGAAGGACGTAGAATACCAGATAAATTTACCTGTAGCGGAAAGGATTATTCTCCCAAGATAGAGATACACGATAGAAATGAAGAGGGTTATTATTTTATTGTTATGAATGATCCGGATGCTCCTTCAGGTCTGTTCACTCACTGGTTAATATATAATATACCGGCAGGAATAGTCATGCTGGATGAAAACATGGGCGATGAGGAAATAACGGATGAGGGATATTATCAGGGCATGAACGATTTCGGCGAACTTGGATACAGAGGTCCATGCCCTCCAAGGGGCGATGGAGATCACAGGTACTTTATAAAAATTTATAGAATGAAAGAGGCCGTAAGCAGGAAAAAAATTGATGCTGAGAACGCGTATAAAATCCTGGATAAATTGACGCCTGAAGCAGAATTTTACGCAATTTACAGCAGGGAATAGATTTATTCCATGGCCTCCAGAGCGCCTATTAACTGGCTGTACGCCTCGGGGAAATCTTTGCCTGTTATGCATACCCTGAGATACGTTCCAGATATTCCGAAGTATCTGGCCGGTAACGCTATGATACCTTTATCTGCAAGTTTTTCGCTGACAGATTCGGAATCTTCTTCCGTATATGCAGAATAATCAACAAATGAAACAGGTAATGCCAGTGGCTTTTTCCCACCAAAGAATTTTAATTTACCATTATCATTTAAAAGAATGCTATGGTTTTTCTCTATGATTTCCCTTACCTTTGATAATAATTCATCGTGCCTTTTTAAGACCTGATAGCCTGCGGAAATATTCAGAGCCGAAACATCTTCTGTAATCAATCCCTTGAAACCTTCCAACTCTTTTGCCTCTTCCACTGAGGGTGCCACAATATACCCGAGCCTCAGGTCTCCACCGCCGTATACCTTAGTAAATGTGTTTACAATAAATCCATTTCTGTACGTGTAATGATCCAACGTATCGACGAATTCCATAAAGGTTTCATCTATTACAGCGGATGCATAATTTTCTGGCAGTTTGATCATTGTGCCGGTAGGATTGTTTGGGTTGCTGGCGGCAAATACCTCCTCTCCATTCCTGAAACCAAGTATTTTAGGAGTTTTGTATATCATTTCATATTCAGGTTTATTTACCCTGAATGAATGATATTTGTTAGCAAGATGATATATAACCATGGAAAAAGCTTCGGTTGCACCATGTGTTATCACTATATCTTTTGAACTACAGCCATGGAGCCCGGCTATCTCCTCTTTCAGGTCAATATAAGTTTTTATCGGTGAATTACTTAAATATTCCTTTAAATCAAAAACATTTGACATTCCACTATGGCTGAGTTCATATTTACCGTGATGCCGGTTAAGCCAGTTTATTGTTTCACATTCCATGTATCTGTATTTCATAATGGTTATTTTAATATGCTGTCCACATTGATAATTTAAAAATTTGTACTGTAAAAATGGAATCAAGAATATATTAGTAACTCAGTGCAATATCATATTATGGCAGTAATGAAATACGCTTATTTTGGGTTACTATCTGGATTTATTTCTGCCTTATTTGAGGCTATAATGTTTTATTTATATGACGCTGCATCCTCACTCTCACCAGGATATCAGTTTACAGCCATAGGGATCAGATTATTGCATATCTACGGAATATACGGAGAAATTTA
>JAKAAT010000085.1 GCA_021802205.1 Thermoplasmata archaeon | reverse complement strand
TTTAAAATATATCTTAAAAAGGACAGACTTGGGAAAGCTAATTTGAGTCGTCTATACCTAGTTTTTTACTTATTTCTTTATATCTATTTCTTATAGTTACTTCTGTGACACCAGATACTCTTGCAACGTCTTTTTGAGTTCTTGCCTTCCCGTTTTTCATTGCAGCTATATAAATTGCTGCGGCTGCAATGCCTGTAGGTCCTTTTCCAGTGGATATCCTGTATTCACCCGCAAGTCTTATTATATGTTCACTATCCATAATTACCTGCTTATCCAGTTCAAGCTTGTTGCAGAACTGCGCTATATAAGAGTATGGTGTTGTGGGTTTTATATTGAGTGAGAGCTCTTTGGCAAGATGCCTGTATGCTTTTCCAACCTTTTTTTTATTAACGTCTGAAACACGTGAAATTTCATCAAGGGTACGGGGTAAATTAATCATTCTGCATGAGGCATAAATAGCTGCGCAAACTATACTCTCTATGCTTCTACCCCTGATAAGGTTTTTTTCCACAGCCTTTCTATATATAAGTGCCGCATTTTCCTTGATATCCTTAGGAATGCCCAGTTTAGCTCCATCTTCATTTAATACCTGTAATGCCATTGCCAGATTTCTCTCTGCGGCATTGCTTACCCTTATTCGTTGATGCCATTTTCTTACTCTGTATATCTGTGATCTATTTTTATGGGGTATGCGTTTGCCATAATAATCCTTATTCGCCCATGATATTTCAGTTGCAAGCCCCTTATCATGGCTTAAAAAACTCATAGGCGAACCGGTTCTTGCTCTTTTTTCATCCTGCTCTGAATCAAATGAACGCCACTCTGGTCCCTGATCTATTAAAGAATCTTCAATAACGATGCCACAGTCGAAACATGTTAATTCTCCTCTATCATAATCTTTAACCAAATGAGTAGAGTGACATTCTGGACATTTTTTTATTTCATCTGTTTCCATAAATACACCCAAATATTAAATAGATATTACCACAAGTATTAAAGTTTTATTATATTTACGAGCTAAAAAGATGCTTAAAAATTTATCAATAAATTGTATAACACTTAAGCAAAACATTGAATATACATGTTTATGCACGAATATTTTAATATGATAACAGGTACTTTTAATAATATTACGGAAAACTTATATACTCTTATTGTATTTACTTATTGATATGAAAAGTGAGTGCACAATAATTCATACTTTCAATAATGAGATATTATTGAAGGCCGATAATTGCATCGAGCTTCATAACAAACTTGTTAATGAACATGACGCAGTTATTGGAAAAATTACAAAAATACTGGGACCTGTTAAAGATCCGTATGCACTTGCATACATATCCGGGAAAGATAGTGATATCCAGAAAATATATGTAAAATGTTAAGGTGATAAATATGGCAAACGAAAAGAAAAAAAATATTTATGAAATAGATAAATGCCCGGAATGTGGTTCCTCTCAGCTCGTAAGAGATTATGAGCGTGGAGAACTTGTATGCTCAAACTGCGGTTTAGTTATTGATGACAGTTATATTGATGAGGGACCTGAATGGAGAGCTTTTGATTCTGAACAGAGTGAAAGCAGAGCAAGAACAGGTTCTCCCATGACATATACAATACATGACAAGGGTTTGTCTACAGATATATCATGGAAAAACAAAGACTCGTACGGTAAATCCATTCCTACCAGAAACAGGGCACAGCTTTACAGGCTCAGAAAATGGCAAAAGAGAATTAAGGTTTCCAATGCAGCTGAGCGTAATCTTTCACAGGCACTGCAAGAACTTGAAAGAATGGCATCCAATCTGAGTATACCTAATGATGTAAGAGAAACATCTGCAGTCATATACAGAAAGGCAGTAAAACAAAATATGATAAGAGGAAGATCCATTGAAGGTGTTGTTGCCGGGTCAATATATGCAGCATGCAGGATCACAAATGTCCCAAGAACACTGGATGAAATTGCATCTGTAACAAGGGTAAAAAAGAAAGAGATTGGCAGAACATACAGAATAATGGCAAGATACCTGAAATTAAATATACTTCCATCTAAACCTGATGACTATGTCAACAGATTCTGTTCAAAGTTGAGACTTTCAATGGAGGCCAGAAAGAGGGCCGAGGAAATATTAAAAATGGCAATTGATAACGACCTTACATCCGGAAAAGGCCCAACTGGGGTGGCTGCGGCTGCAATCTACATAGCTTCATTGATAACTGGTGAGAGAAGAACTCAGAGAGCAATTGCAGAGGTAGCAGGAGTAACTGAAGTAACTATAAGGAACAGATACAAGGAATTAACTGAGAAACTCAATCTTACCATCGAGGAATAAAATTATAGTTCCTCTATTTTTTTAAATGTTTCATAATCTCTTATAATATCATCAATGAGGTTATATATAGATGTAATTTTAGCATTTTTTATCATAATAAATATTTTATTGTCATTGCATTCCATGATAATATCCTGGTTATTATCCTGTATTAGTGAATTGTAAAGTTCCTTACAATGGTCTTCGTCTATTGTTATGCATATTTCCATAACTGGATATAATATTGGATATAATGAGATTTATGATTCCTGTTTATGCAGATAGAGGTTTTCTGCTGTAATAAAAATTATAATGCTAAAATTTTTATGCAGTCCTGCAATACTGAATTTATAAGTTCTATAAATAATAAAAGAGCTTTGTATAACGTGTAAATGTTATACATTTAAAAGCGGAGGTTACCGAGTCAGGCTAAAGGTGACAGACTCAAAATCTGTTCCCAAAGGGGTTCGCCGGTTCAAATCCGACCCTCCGCATTACTATAAAGGTTCAATGTGTTAATCAGTAAGGGATAAGAATTTTTTTTATTTGCTAATACACACAATACTATTTTTATAATATAAAAATAACATTATATAATTTTTAACGTATAATTGAATGAAAATATTATAACTCTATGTTTTGGATCACAGATTAATTCTGTAACTGGAAATTATATTAGGTTTCTGGGTATGTGCCATTTCCAATCTACCCCGGATCTTATACTCTGCCCGGAATAAATTAAGGAATAAACTATGGAAGTGAACTGACCATCAGTTAGAACGCCCAAATTTATGCTTATATTGTCTTCCTCATGCACCGGACCGGATGTAAAATTCAATAGGATATCTATTTTTTCATTTACCATGGAACACTGTAAAACCGATTACAATATTGAGTTTTCCTTATCCGGCATTAAAATTTATTATACATGAAACAGGCCATACTCCCCTTACCCCTCAATAGATCGGAATCAAATATTTTCCAGTTTATGGAACCAAAGCACCGAGAAGGTAATATTACATCCATGTTAGACTAATAGAAGCAGAGTAGAATCAATGATATTTTACTGAAAATGTAAAGTGGCTGCTGCTTTCTATTATTATATAAATATGAATTCAGTGTTATGGCCCATATTTAATTATATAAATTTATATCTTATATATTATTATATAATATTATGAACAGAAATTCTATTATCCATTACCCAAGGCTGGATACCGTAATTATGGTGGAAAATAAAATAAAAAGCCAGGAAGAATGGACATCAAAAAGGCAACTATGGCTATCCCTTGACAAGAAAATAATGTACCAGACATTCAATATTATTATTTCCTACCTTGAGGAATCCGGGAAAATAACAGTAAAGGATGGAAAAATAATATGGATCTGGAATCCCGATCTCGTTAAAAAATATAGTAACAGCAATTTGGTGTTGAAATAATGGATAAAAAAAATTTCTCTGGCTTTTGCCGATGAAAGCATCCAGGAACCATATTTCTAAATAAAAATTACGATATTTTTCTTTGAACCAGAGAGTCTATATAACACTTTAAAATAGGTCTGTTAATTTACTTGCAAAGTTTTAAGAATTCATCCAGCGATAGATCCGCCTGTTTCAATATAGCCTTTAATAGTCCTTTACCAACTTCATCATGCAACGGTACGGTTATTCTCTTATGGTTTTAATTGATCAGCATTACATGGCTTCCGGTTTGATGGTCAAATGTACAACCTATTTTAGCCAGTGCCTTTATAACATCATGACCTGATAATACAGGAAGCTTAGACATTTACTGTTATTTCCTCTGCGTTATCCCTGGGTATTTTTTCATTGTGCTTTTTCAATGATTCAATATATGCTGAAATAGCCTCTTTGATATTTTCCAGTGCCTCTTTTTTGGTTTTTCCCTGGGTAAAGCACCCGGGAAGTGCAGGGACATTTACAACATAATACCCATCTTCATCTTTTGTTATTATAACAGTATATTTCATATATTTACTATATAACCGATAAGACTATTTAATTTTTGACCTTCCTCTAAGCCTGTAAAAATTCATATAATATTTTCAGATGTATTTTTATGGTTACAACAGGGAGTAAAGAATCCCTATCAGTTATTATAAAGGAATCCATATTTTTTCATATTCAGAGGCAGAATACATTATTAAAAAGCATCATCTAACAAGGGCAGATAAAGATAAAATCGATGCCAGTATCACGGACCCCAAAGTTAAAAAGGCAGTATATGAAATCTTGAAAATAGAATGATTTATTATTCAGCCCTGGCCGAGTCATCAACCTTAATATTAACTATATACTTCATTACATTAGGCATATTCTTGAGTGATGATAAGCGTAAAAGAAGGGTAATAGCATATCATAATTATTTTATCCTGAACTTATTTCTTTCTAAATAGTGTCAATTATATCGCCCTTATCCAGCTCCAGAAACTTCAGATTTAAATTATTGTATATTACCAGACTCTCCGCATGTCCGACTAAGAGCAATAACTATAATTGCCAAATCATGTAGCAATCAGGAATAACAGCAATATGATGTCAGCCAAAGTTAAAATTGGGGGAATTGATTCTGAATTACGATTAA
>JAKAAT010000084.1 GCA_021802205.1 Thermoplasmata archaeon | reverse complement strand
AGCAGATTTATGGAAATAATTGATAGGATAGATAGCAAAAACAATATTATTGAAACTTTTGGAGAATTCAATACTATGGGCATTTCAGGATTGTTCTCATTTGACTCCATGCCCGATGAGAAGAACAGTTCTGTTTACGCATGTTATCTAAATCAGGATGGCTTATCATTGCCAAATCGTGATTACTATTTTGATGACTCATTTAAGGAAATAAGGGCGCAATACATAAATCATATAAAAAATATGTTCATTCTATACGGATTTGACGATAAAACATCAGAGAATATGGGAAATACAGTATTAAAAATTGAAACAAGCCTTGCATTAAAAAGCAGGTCTCCTGTTGAACTCAGGGACCCGGATAAAAATTATAACCGGTTCCAGTTTAATGATATAGAGAAGGAATTCCCGGGGTTGCGCCATAGAGAATACTTTTCAAAAATAGGTTTAACCGGTTTAGATTACATCATAATAGGCCAACCAGAATTCTTCCGTGACCTGGACTCTATTATTCAACAATATACACTGGATGACTGGAAAATTTACATGAAATGGAATGTACTTAACTCTGCAGCCCCGTTCCTGTTCGGGGATGTTGAAATGGAGCATTTTGATTTCTTCCAGAGAAAATTGCTGGGGCAGCAATTGCCTGCTAAAAGATGGAAAAAGGCGGTTTCAATTATCGATAGTTTTATGGGCGAGGCACTGGGCAAAATTTATGTGGAAAAGCAATTCGGAGAGGATTCAAAGAGAAGGATGGATGATATGATTGAAGATCTGAAGGAGGTTTTTATTGAAAGAATCAATAATTTATCATGGATGGGCAGGGAAACTAAGGAAAAGGCACTGGAAAAATTTAGCAAATTCAGGGCTAAGGTTGGATACCCATCTAAATACATAGATTATTCATCTATAAAAATAAGCCAGGATAGACTCTTCGAAAATATTATAAATTGCAATAAATTCGAGCTGGAAAGAGAGACTAAAAGAATAGGGAAGCCTGTGGATAAGGAACTCTGGGAAATGACTCCACCAACTGTAAATGCATATTTTTCTCCTACAGACAATGAAATTGTTTTTCCCGCCGGAATTCTCCAGCCGCCTTTCTTTGACCCTGAAATGGATGATGCTGTAAACTATGGGGCTACAGGCGCTACAATAGCACATGAAATATCCCATGGTTTCGATGACGAGGGAAGAAAATATGATTTGAACGGAAATCTGAATGACTGGTGGACACCGGAAGATGATAAGGCCTTTACTGAAAAGGCACAGAGTGTTGTTGATCTGTATAATTCCATTGAAATCTTGCCCGGTATCCATGTAAATGGTGCATTGACCCTTGGGGAAAATATAGCAGATATCGGCGGGGTGAGCATAGCATTTGAGGCACTTGAACGCAGGTTAAAGAAAAACCCGGAATTAAGGAAGGTAATAGATGGATATACACCGGAGCAAAGATTTTTCATGGGTTGGGCACAGAGCTGGAGAACTAATGTAAAGGATGAGGCACTTAAATGGCAGATCCTTAACGATGTCCATTCCCCGGAAAAAATCAGGGCTGAAATACCTGCTTATGTAAATCCAAACTTCCAGCACACTTTCACTGGCTTGTCAAATAATAATCTCAAATACCGCGAAATAATTATCTGGTAAATTTACCCTGCAAGCAGATTATTTACTGGAAACATTAAATTTCATACTTTGCAGGAAATTTCTGTAAAATTAACCCGTAACTTTATATTATATGCAGGATGGCAAATAATCGAGACTGTAATAGTTTATTTTATTTCAATACGTATTAGAAAAAAATGATATTGAATATTGCAATATTAGATTACTATGGATCAACTTTTAGAAAATGTAAAAATAAAAATGAAAAACTCAAACTATTTATCTTCAATTAAGGAAAAACTTCGGGATTATTCAGAGATAATAAAAAAACTATACCAGTTTTCATTATATAAATCATATGAAGATATTAATATTAATTATTATGGCTATAAATTATACATTGACTTTGATTTCAAGCCAGATGTGCAGATAAAATTTGTTCAGCATATTCATACAAATAACTCGGCTGATGTTTTTTTCGAATTTATGAAATATGAGGATGTTAAACTTGAAAGAAAGGCAAAAAATGCTGTAGCTGCGGATGAATTAATTAACAGGCAATTCAACAATGTTAAGAGTTCAACACTTGTATTTAATCTAACGATAAATGAGGTCGATATAATTATAACATCTGATAAACAATATGAGACTGTACTGGAGAAAAATTGTGATTTTCAAATAGAAAATTAAATTACAGATAAACTATCATCGTTCTCTTAATGCCCTGTTATCCTGTATTATTCCAGATTAATTTTTTTTATAAATCATATACCACATGCTGCCATCTTTAACTGCAAAATTGTTTTTTATTCCATGACTCTTTACCTTGTTCATTGGAATTTCAAGTTGTTCCGGGCTATGGGGATTTGTTTTTCCGGCCGATTCAGGACCCCAATCAGCTATGATAATGGTCCCCGATGTAACTCTATTTATTTCATCCAGTGCCTTAATTATATCTTTAAAGTGATGAGCAGAGAAAAGTGATATTGTTGTTGTAAATTCATTATCTCTGAACGGTAGATTCTCTGCATATGCATTCATCAATTTTAATCTATTTTCATAAATTTCGGTTAAAAATGTGTTTTTTAACTCATCAAACCTCCATGTTTCCGGGTCTATACTTGTAATTTTCATTTCTTTATTATCTATCAATGCCTTAATTACAATCCCAAACCCGGTACCAATATCTAAAACATTGTTGCCGGTAACCAGCGGGCTAATTTTCTCCATTATTTCATCCATTGATCGTTCTTCCATAGTTTCATCTCTTTTATTTTAATATAATTGAAATCAATTTAAAATATAAACCCTATGTCAAATACAATAGTTAATGGGAGCCAGTGACTATGAATGCTATTCATATCAACTAACATCCAGTATTTTTCATTTATAGCGGTTAAAGAAATCTATTGTTTCTTTATACTGCGTAATCATATGATCCTTCTCTGTAAATCCATGCCCTTCCCGGGGGTACACTAATAATCTTACAGATTTGCCATGTTCCTTCAAAAATCTGTAAAACTCATAATACTGCCCTATGGGAACATATGGATCTTCCACCCCGTGCATCAGCAATACAGGAGTTTTTACATCATGATCCATTCTTATTGCGGAAAATCCATCGTATTTTTTGAAATTATATGGGTCATCATTCATATGCACCCGATCCCAGTTATAGAGATTGGATACACCGTGGAAACTAATCCAGTCAGAAATTCCGTAGAGCGAAACAGAAGCTTTGAATATATCTGATTTCATGATTGCCAGAGCAGACATATAACCGCCATATGAACCACCTGTTATATATATCCTATCGGTCTTTATTTTTCCCTGTTGCTTAAGATAATTTATTCCGGTAATAACATCTTCAAAATCCATGCCGCCCATATCTCCCCGATTTGATTCAGCGTATTGTCTGCCCATTCCTATGCTTCCCCTGTAATTAGGAAGGAACACTGAAAATCCGGCACCGAGATATATTGTTGTCCTGTCTATGAATGCAGGATAGGAAAAGGATGTAGGCCCTCCATGTATGTATACAATTACAGGTTTTTCTGAACCTTCCGATCTGAAGAAGCCGTAGATATCCTTGCCATCTGAGGATTTCCATTCCACGAGCTCTGATGGATATGCCTTAAGGTTCTGCAGTTCACTATTTATTCCAGATCTGCTAACCTTTCCAGATTCTACACGCACAATTTCTGCTATTTCCTTTTCATTGGAATATGAAAATACAAATACATTCCCATTTGTTGAAAATGCAGGTGAAAATACCGGATATACGATTCCGCTTCCTTCCCATATGGCTTTCCCGGATTCCATATTTCTTATGGTAAATGTGCCCATATGATTTTCCAGTGCATACATAGAATCCCCAGAAAATTCAATATGTGAATACGTTGTTCCTGCGCCCTCTGTAATATTCTTTGCAGTTCCATTTTCCAGCAGTATTATATCTCCGGATATGACACCCCTGTCGCTCATTAGTGATTCAAGGAAAGCTACCCTGTCCCCGTGGACCTTAATTTTTCCAAGTTCCCTGAAATCGGGGTCATACACCTTTTCTACCTTTCCATCCAGGTATATTTTTGAAATAGATGAACTGTACCAGCAACTCTCCATAGGTTTGCTGGAGGTAACAGCGTATATATTTTCACCATCATTGTCAAATTCCCATATGTGTATATCTCCGGTTATCTTTTTAATTCCATTTGAAAGATCCAGCAAATACATTTCATTCAACGGATCATTTTCTTCAAAAAAGTAGGCATCTTCAGGACTGCTGTGTTTTTTTATCGTGGCTGTGAAAAGGATTTTATCTCCCATCCATTTTGCCTGCTGTATTCCGCCCTCAAATTTTATGTTCAGGTCTGAATAGCCATTCCCTGTTATATGTATTCCATATCCATCAGCATACAGTAGCCGGCCTGTATCTGAGATATCAATACATGTTATGCCAGTTCCCTGAATCACCCTCTCTGTTGAGAGGTCTTCCTTTAGAATGTAAATATACTTTTTAAATTCCTTTTTCTTATAGTCCCTGTACGTACTTCCAACCAGTGCTGCAATATGTTTTCCTGTACTGTCTGTTATAACATTTTCAATATTTTTTAATCTCAGAAGATCTTCTATTCTATGCCCTTCCATTGTTTTATAATTCAAATTAATATTAAAACTTGGTTATTGGATTCCCATTAAAATAATTGCTTTATCACTGTTTTATTCAATTCTGTAAGCATTTATGATCTGGTTACCAATAAAATATAATGTTAAAATTAATTGCAAATATTATAATTTAAATTTGTTTTTCCACTCCATCTTTCATGT
>JAKAAT010000083.1 GCA_021802205.1 Thermoplasmata archaeon | reverse complement strand
GATATGAAAATAGACATGGACATATTACGTATAAAGGGCTGAGTTAAGGATTAAATATACATTTCATGTTAAGTGATTCTCCGAAAATTCTATAAAATGAGCTCTTAGATGAGTGCTTGAACAGCGTATAGGGTTCAAAGAAAATCATTTTCCATCAACCTGAAAATTAGTTTTCTCCACATCTTCTTATTCGTCAACAGATACAGGGATATTGTTACCATGGCCACTGAAAAACCCATGAGGAAATATGGTATGAGCAGTGAAATAGCCTCGGGTACCATAAAAACTACAATAGCAATACCGTACAGGAATTGCTTAAGATTTCTATTGGGTGTCATAAATTCAGGGTCCTTTATCTGCATAATTCCAATAAAGAATGACAGGTATATCATAAAGATCAGGATACCGGGAATTATTATCAGTTCAATAACCGAAATGCGATACAGGGTTGTTTTATATATCACAGACAATCCGGCAAATATTATTGCAGAGGGAGAGAGTAAAACTAATGCCTGCATAACCTTTCCAATTATGAGATTTTTCATATATATAGCAGGGTCGATAGCCGTGAATGATAGCCAGCCCCTCTCCATGGATAGTGCCCCCTGACTCATAAACATGGGAATAAATGATGATGCGTAAACAGCAAAGAATATCTCAATAAAAAACAGGTTAAATATCCTACTTGTAGCCTCTTTTATAATTATTACAGCCATGATAACGGCAAGTATGATTCCGATGATGGGGAGATATTTTACTTTAGAACTCCTACCGTTGAGGGAAGACCCTGAAGTCTTTGAAACAAAGGAAAGAAAATTGAAATTATTTTTAATGATTGCTCTCTCCGGAGTTCGACCTACAAAGGAGATGTTATTCTTTTCTGTTGAATCGCTCTTTCTTGATCTTCTACTTCCTATTACACGGGTCATTCCCACATCGGCCTTCATTAGTACCCTTGAAGCAAGAATTCCTACAACTATAGTTGAAAGCACCACCATAATTGTTCCAATCAGTACATGTCCGAACATGAAGGACGCCGGTGAATATGGGGTTACAAGGGCGAAAACGAAGAAAAGTGCAGTAATGATGCTCAGCAATAATTTGATTGACTCGCTGAACCGGGTCATCAGTATAACAAATGATGTTATGAAGATGCTCAACACAAAGAGATCAAGTATTACAACTATTTTATCAGGGCTGGACACGATTATTTCAGAACCGACAACAAAGGATATGAACAGGAATATCCACCCCTGGAATAGATAGGAAGAAATAAAAAGAACAGAGGCGAAGTCCCTTCTTTTTATGGATGATACGAAGAGAAAATCCATGTCTGATTTCTGAACGGGAATAGTGCCGGTATAGCCGAAACCAATGATAAAAAATGCGAGTAATGCAATGAATATGTATCTATAATAAATATCAAAGGAACTGCGAGATATGGAAAGTAATAGTATAGAATAAATCAACATCAATCCCATTGCGATAAGGTATGATTTTGTGTATCTGGTAATGATTACCAGTTTCAAAATTTTAGAAAACATCGATCATCAGCTTCTCAACAACATCCTCTATGCTTTCATCCCCGGTAATCATACCTTTCAACTGATCCATCGTCCCAGTCCATGTTATCTTTCCGTGATTAATGATAATAATATTCTGTGAGAGCCTTTCTGCAATTTCCATTATGTGTGTCGATACCAGTATGGTGGCATTTAATTTTTCAAGCATTGTTATGACCTTCTTCTGTGTAGGAATATCCAGGTAATTCAGCGGCTCATCCAGTAGAACAATTTTCGGTTTATGTATAATTGCAAGTGCAACTGAAACCTTTTGCCTGTTTCCACGGGATAGTGCCATGACCTTGTTATTGACATAATCCCTTAAGTCAAGCCCGTTGACGAGTTCATCTATTCTATCTGAGAGATCCTGAACACCTCTTATGGCACCGATGTATTCAAGGTTAGACATCACCGATAGATTGGGATAAGGATATGCATCTTCCGGCAAATATCCTATATATTTCTTCGCATCTACAGTAACAGGATCAAGCCCACCGATCTTTATGTAACCTGAGTCTGGCTTGAGAAGGCCTGCAAGAATTTTCAATGTTGTTGATTTACCGGCACCGTTCGGACCCAGTAATGAATATTTGTCTCCACATTTAATTTTGAAAGAGATATTATTCAGAGCAATTAAATTTTTATAGCTTTTTATTATAGACGAAGCTTCGATGCAATCACTATTTTCCGCCATCATAGATAAACTGATATAAATATTTCATTTAATACTTTCCTTAAACATATTAATAGAAGAGGACATAACTCATTTAAAAAGATGTAACACTATTAATTTTCAGTGCTAAATGCATTTATTCTGTCCTTCTGGTTCTGGCATTCATCTGCAAGATAAGGATATTTCTCCGATATTGCATCCAGGATCATGAACTTAATTTTAACAACTGCCTCATGGACACCGATTCTTCCGGCCATTGTTTCAAGTGCAGTATCGTACTTTGTAAGTTTATGCCTTATATAGTTGACCTCAATTCGTTCCAGAAATGCCTTATCTGATTCTGGTGTGGCATAATCAAAAGAGGAATAATTCCTTTCCATTGAAATCATTTCATGAAAATCGTTATAACTTCTTATGGCATTATTGATTAAATTTTCTTCTGAAATTACCTTAATCTTGAATGTCATAAGTTCAATCTGTTCCAGTAATTCCTGTTTTTTGAGGTCTGCAACATCTTTCATGGTTTTTGACCTGTTTGCTGCCCTGATTTTTCTTTCTTTGAACCCTTCATTTGATTCTGCAGCCAGAACTCTCTTCATATCATAAAGTTTCATGGGTGCAGCGGATTTATATATTGGATTATCCTTTTCCGCATCAGGTTCTCCAAGAAATGTTTTGATCATGCTCTCTGTCCAGCCCCTCTGCTTCAGCAATGATTTGTTAATATACTGAATTTCCTCTTTTCTGGTGCTTTCCTTCAATTATAACGCCTCTGAATTCTTATTGTTTATAACCATTATCTATATTTATAATTTTCCTGTTTGTGTTTAAAAATAAAATTTGCAAAACATTAATATTTTAATTACCAATATTTCCACATGGATGAACTGATTTTTTTGAATGACGGATCATATGAACTTGATGCAGGTGCTTACTTAGGAATTGTGCCGAAAGCTATATGGTCAGGGTATTTCCAAGATAGGGAGAATAAAATTCGAATAACAACAAATGTTCCAATGCTGCATATAAATAACATGCATACACTTCTTGATGCCGGAATCGGAAACAATTTTACAGAAAAATTCAATAAGATCTTTAAACCTGTGAAGGAACATGATATCGAGGAAACTCTTACAAATGACTATCACATAAATACCATTGACAAAATTATAGTTTCACATATGCATTTTGACCACTGCGGGCAAGCATTTTCTGGGAATAACCTATTCAAAAAATCAAAACTGATAGTACAGAAAAGAGAGTTACAGGCCTACAGGCATCCCAATGAATTTACAAGGGGAAGCTATATAAAAAATAAAATAACTCCGGAAATTTCCGCTTTAAATGGTTCTACAAGGATCAACGGGAATATCAGCACCATAATTACTGGTGGCCACACTGAGGGGCATATGGTTACTGTATTCAATATAAACTCAAAGAAATATATGTATGGTGGAGACCTTTTTCCATCCGCATTTCACATAAAACCATATTATATAACTGCCATAGACTCATATCCTCTTGACACACTCCGGTTAAAGAAAAAACTGGTAAAAAAGGCAATAAATGAAAATATCAGTATTATATTCAACCATGATAAAGATAATGTCATGGCCAAGATATATGGAAAGCCAGAGAAACCGGAGCTTGAATTTCAAGACATAAAAAACTAATTATATTTATTAATATAATATTTAGTAATAAACGGCCGTAATTGGTTCTAAATCCCTAAAATTAAAGCCCAAGGAATATCAAAGATTATGATATTCAAATTGAAAGTTATGCATGTATAGAATATGGCGTTACTTTTAAATATGTATATTCCCATTCACCAAATATGGAAAATAATGAGACACAGCCCATAGCCGGCAAAGATATTGCAAATACTGTTGCCGCTTCGTATATAATATTCGCTTTTACCTTTTTACTAGTTTTCAATACAGTGGAAACAGACCTTTCCCTGTTTATTGGATTTATAGGCCTCATAATATTTCTAACACAGGCAAAACATATAAAACCAGAAATAAGAACATATATTTATGTTGGAATTATTATTTATATCATCACACTTTTTATATCAATACTTTATGTCGCCATAACGGTTTCAACAGCTGCAGATGCCATAGTAAGCCATACACATGGAAATGAATTTTCTGGAAAATACTTTATAAAATATTTCTATGACAATTATTTCATATTTACAATTATATTGACGGTTATCTACACAATCAGTTATATATTTATTTCGTACAAATTTATTTTAAAAAATAAGCTTCTCTTCATGGCAGGCATAATAAGTGCAGCAGCATTGCAGTTGATATACAGCATTATGGATTTTATCAATATGAAAGCAATAATTGGGAATGAATATATAAGTTTTAAGGACATAGGAAGTCTGGAATCTTCAATAAAATATGCTGCAGATTCTGGTGACCCGCTTATCTTGAAAATAGTTGCCTCTATTCTCTTTACAGGGCTGTTTATTTATCTAGGACTGTATATCAGGAAGCATTCTGATGAATTTTTCGAATAATTTATTATAATTATGAAAGAACATTTATATAATTCCAATTAATGCATTTTATATGCACAAAAAAATAAAGATAATCATAGCTATTTTCTTTGCCGTAATTATGATCATGTCTTCAGTTGTGCTGTTAGACTATGGAAACAGTGGCACATTTACTGTTCATTACCGGAACGTGCCAGGAAAAAGATACACTCCCGGGTA
>JAKAAT010000025.1 GCA_021802205.1 Thermoplasmata archaeon | reverse complement strand
ATATCTTTTTTTGATTTTTTCAGAAGCTCTATTTCAGATACAAGCTCTTCAGGATCGATAACCATTCCGTTTCCCAGAATAACCACCTTGCTCTGCATAGCACCCGATGGTATCAGATGAAATTTAAATTTTTCACCATTTATTACAACGGTATGCCCTGCATTACTGCCACCATTGAAACGGACCACATCATCGTAGTCCCTGCTTATAAAATCTGTAATTTTGCCCTTTCCTTCATCTCCAAACTGCAATCCCAGAATAACAGAAATCATTTAAACCTATATGTTATAATAATGAAGTATAAAACTGTTTATTTTGTAAACCGAGAATAAAGACAAACGTTTAAAAATATAAATTAAAATAAAATTTAGTTGAGATATTTCTGGACTTCCTCATTTGTATATACATGAAATGTTTCATTTACCTTTATTGAGGCCACTTCAGGCTCTTTCATGGATTCTGAATCAGCCACTGCAGATTTCAGTGCAGCTATACCGAGTTTAATTGCATCTTCAAGTGCCATATCCTCTTTATATTCCTTCTCTATATAATCTATAACAGCGTCCTTTCCTGCACCTATTGCAACTGATTTGTATTCATTGATTGTACCTGCAGGGTCACAGTCAAAGAGCCTTGGTCCTATTGTATCTGTTCCCGCAAAAATAATTGAAACTCCATAAGGCCTTACACCACCGAACTGTGTATATTGCTGCATCTGATCTGCAACCTTCTTTACAAGGTTTTCTATATTTGTTAATGAGCCATATGTTACCTTTTCCTGCTGGGCACCTACTCTTGCAAAGTCTATTAATACCCTTGCATCAGCCACAAGGCCAGAGGTCACTGTGGCCACATTGTCATCTACCAGCTGGATTTTCTCCATAGAATTCTTTTCAACAAGCCTACTTCTTACCTTTTTCTCTGATAAAAGCAATACGCCATCCTTGAACTTTATACCTAAGGCTGTTGAGCCTTTCTTGACTGCCTCTCTTGCATACTCAACCTGAAATAATCTCCCATCTGGGGAAAATACTGTTATTGCTCTATCATAAGCCATTTGACCCTGTTGCATTTATTCACCTCTTCCTTAATTATAACATAAGATTATAATCTTTTCTTTAAATGCATATGTACATTTCATTATAAAATTTTCCCTTAGGGGTTTAAAGAAAAAAATATTAAATATATGCCAGATAAATCAGTTCAAAGCACAATAAATATAATTGTGTTTTATTACCATATATGGTTATATTCAGATCGGTATTTGATAATTTTCTCCATTTAAGAAGAAATGGATATTTTCTTGATGCTGTGGAGGAGTTCAAGAAATATGGTGGTACTTCAATGAATATAGTTAATTTTCCTGATTATAATTATGCTCCTGAAGATCATTATACAAAACTATATGAAGAAACCATTTCAGTAGCCAGAGAAGCTTCAAATCGAGGGGTTAACACCGTTATTACAATTGGACCATATCCGCTGGATTATTTTTATTTCATTTCTGCAGGAATCGACCCTATTTTATCAATGAAGACAGGAATAGATTTGGCGGCGAGAATGATCAGGGAAGGAAAGGCAGATGCCATGGGAGAAATAGGTTTTCCGCACTTTCCTGTTGAAGACAATGTTTACAAGGATTCTGGTAAAATTCTTGAGTATGCACTTGATGTATGCAAAGATTATGATATCCCGTTAATACTTCACACGGAGGATATGTCCTCTCACGGTTATGCGAAAATTGAAGAAATAATTAAAAAGCATTACAGCATAGATCGGGTTATGAAACATCATGCGAATGCCGTTGATCTGGGATATTCTACAAGTATTTTGAAATCTCTGGTTGCCTCCAGAAATAATGTGAGGATAGCCCTCGAATCGGGAAGTGATTTTTTGCTAGAAACTGATTACACTGACCAGAGAGAAAAACCAGGAAAGGTTATACCTGTATATTCTGTTCCAAAAAGATGTGAGATGATAAAAAATTCCTGTATAAATTACAGTGAGATATTTCACCGAATTTTTGAAGAGATACCTTATAGGTTTTACAGAAAGGAATTTTTTGATCTGTAAACGTAATATTTACCGGTGAAATCTGGCATTTAGGACTTTCAAATTTGAAAATTATACACACTGATAACTATTTAAATAGCTATGATATTCGCAATTATAATGATTGATGTTAGCAAATATGACAAGCTCCTGGAGGATATAAAATCCATGCTGTTTTCAGAAAGAAAATCCAGAAAACTGAATAAAATAGAACCAAATTTCTACAAAAACATATATTCATTATTCGTTGACCTCAATGCAGAAAAAGAAAGAGTTGTATCCACGGATATAACAGAATACATGGAAATAACAAAGCTACTGGATGATGCACGAAAAAATTTCAAGGCGTTTTTTCAGGTTAGATTTGAAAAAATTGCAAAATATTCTGTTTATGATGAAATAGAAGAATTTATTTACAATATGAGTCCTGAAGAAAAGGGGATTATGAGGGATTTGAATGAACAGATGAAGAATTACTATAAAGATTTCATTGGTGCAGCAAAACCGGAGGGAGGTGAAAAAGAAGAGGAAGCTATAACGATTGTTGACAAGGAGTCTCCAGAAGAAAAACCTGAACCTGAGATGGTAAATACAGATATTACGGAGGAACCAGTACCTGTGAGAATCCTGAAGGACCAGCCACCCATAGCGCAGCCTGAAAGAGATTATTATCTTCATAAAAATGATATAATATATATTTCACCGCCATTTGCCAGAATTTTAAACAACCACAGCGCATGTGTGTATATTGAAAAAGGTAAAAAATTATAAACTCATATTATATTGTCATTCCATGGATAAAATATGCGACGTAACAGGATGCAATGAAAAGAGCTTCCAGACAGTTCCGGCTGACCTTGCCGGAAAGGTTTTTTCACTGAAAGAGGAGAAAACAAAGGTTCATTTATGCAAGGCACATTATAAGGAATATAAAAAAAATACTAAAAAAGAAAGGGAAAATCAGAGAATGGACTGGTAAATTGTAATGGAAGGCATTTCAATTATAATCACTGTTCTCAACGAGGAGAAAAACATCAGAGATTTAATGGTATCCCTTATACCGCAGGAACAACCATTTGAAATCATAGTTGTTGATTCAATGAGTTTCGATAAAACTGGGGATATTATGAATGAATATTCAGCGAAGTATGATTTTGTCAAATATTACAGGGAGAAGACAACCAGGGGAGCAGGAAGAAATTACGGCGTTTCGAAATCCAAATACAAATATGTAGCATTTATAGATGGTGATGCTATTGCAGGTGAAAACTGGGTCAGAAATCTGAGGAGATATACCGAAAATTATGATGTTGTCGCCGGAATTACGAAAAATACGGGGAATATGAATTATTCCATGGAAAGATTTAAACTCTTTTATAAAGGGTTTGATGTTACAATGCCTTCATCGAATCTCATGTATTCTAAGGATTTGTTCACCATGATCGGTGGTTTTGATGCAAAATTTGTAACTGCTGAGGATATAGATTTAAATATTAGGGCAATCAGCTCTGGTGCCAAATATGCAATCTGCCCTGACTGTATTGTTTATACCAAGACTCGCGAAACGTTCAGGGATTTCAAAAAGCAGGCATACTGGAACGGATACGGAAGATGGCAACTCAAACAGAAATACAAGAATAAAATAGATTTTAAACATAAATTAACGGCTAAAGAACTTTTTTCTCCGCTTTATGTTATACGAAATTTTTACGGTCTGAGAGGTTATATACGCGGCAGAGTTAACCGGAATAAAAAATAATATCTATTTTGAAATGAAACATGATAATATTTTTCTTTCTGCATTTCTTATATGAAAAAGAACAGTAGGTTTCGATGTGGCAAATCTCTCAGCCAGTTCGTCTAAACTAATGGACCTTGGCCAGTCAAGATATCCTGCACTCATTGCTTCCTGTATTACTTTTCTTTCTGTGTCAGTGAGGTCAAACAGATTTATTTCTCTATTTAAATGCCGTGAAATATCCATGATCCCATCACCGGAATCGATTTTAATATAATCGTATGATTTAACCTTATTATGTTTTTCAATAATGCTTATGTTGTTCATCATTGATTCCCGGCTCATATGGATGATGAAATAACTCTCACCACCGTTCATTGCAACAAAGGGATACATTGGTATGCCTCCTGTCTCAAAAATGGATTGCATTACCTCGTGTCCTGCTTTTGTACCTGTAAACATGTTGGCATGCTTGCCCTTGAAAAAATGTATTTCTTTAAAATCTATACTGTGGTTATCCATAATTGTGCTGCCGACAGAATATGCAAGAAGAGAATTATGGCCATTGAATATGTTATAAATACTAGATATTATAATTTTTGACTGATTATCTTCTGTTGATTTTGCAAGACTACAATGACCGTCCACATGCAAACTCAGAAAATACATAATTACTTAACATTCGGCTATATATAAATTTAATGAACTGTAAAAATGTCGATTGACGAATATATTAGTTTGTATGAAAATTCCTAGTAGTGGAAATTATTTTTACCGATAGAGATTGTAATTTTAACATATTATATGATGAGATTAAATATCCCTTAATAATTGTATTCTATGATTACAGATGATACTTTGCGGGAAGGCATGCAAACTCCGGGATTTACATTTTCTAAAACCGAAAAAATTGAACTGGCCCGGCTGATTTCTGAAGCAGGAATAAAAAGAGCACTGGTTTCATATCCACCGGCGCACTGGTCCGAATTTGATGCCACATGCGATATAGTCAGAAAAGGATTTTTTTCTGAGGTTTTCGGGCTTGGCAGAACCTTGAAACAGGACATAGATATTATCAATGAAACAGGGGCAAACATATCACTTCATCTTCCATTCAAAATAGATAACATAGATTCCATTGTAGAGAATATAAAATATGCATGCACGAAGGATAAACTGGTTGAAGTTGGATTTGTTGATATTGACATGTTCGGTATTAATGAGATTATAAAATTCTGCAAAAGAATGGAGGATGCTGGGGTTGACGTTGTCCAGCTTCCAGATACCAGAGGAGCACTGTATCCAGAAAAAATATGGAACATTATCAAATCTGTAAAAAATGCCACCGGAATAAAGATTGAGGCCCACTGCCATAATGACCATGGAATGGCGGCTGCCAATACAGTATCCGCAATAATTGCTGGTTCTGATTATGTTGATACGACTATCTTCGGAACCGGAGAAAGAAACGGGATAGCAGATAGCATAACAATTGCTGACTATCTTGCTACAAACGGGATCGAAAATACTATAAATTTTGACAGATTAAAAAAAGTATATAATTATATGTATGATTTAATATTAAAAAAGATAGGCCTGAAATTCTTTGTTGACAATATTCCAATTTATGGCAACAACTCAGGTATCCAGACGGCCGGCACGCATGTCGCCTACGATTCTGTTTTTGAAGAGAGGAATTATTCTGTTAATGTTTACACAGGTAAAAAAATGATCATGGAAATACTGAATAACAATGAAATAAAATATGATGATAAAAACCTTGAAAGTATTGTTTCAATGATTAAGGATGAGTCTGCCAGAAGAGGGGAAGTGCTCAATATAAATGATATAATCAAAATTGCGGGTGGGTTTGCATGAAGCGGGTAATAGAGATAGGACAAATAGTAGCAGGACCCACCGCTGGATTGGTGCTGGGGGATATGGGATACGAAATTATAAAAATAGAAAAACCAGGAAACGGTGATGTATCTAGAAGCTTAAATGGTACAAGTGCCGGTACTTTTCTGTATTATAACAGGGATAAGAAGAGTGTTTCTCTGGATATAAGCAAGGAACAGGGAAAGAAAATTCTCAGGTCCCTGATAAAAACATCCAATATTATTATAGAGAATTTGGCTCCGGGTACAATGAATAGACTTGGGTTTTCCTATGAGGAGTGCAAGAAACTTAAACCGGACATTATTTATTTATCTATCAAGGGTTATATGGAAGGGCCTTATCATGGAAGAAAATCACTTGATTATCCAATTGAAATAGAATCGGGACTGGCTTATATGACGGGAATATATGGAAAACCTATGCGAATGGGAGCATCCGTGGTGGATATGGTTGCTGCCATAATAGGAGTATCTAGAATACTGCAATTTATCTCTGAAAAGAAGTCTGGGTTTATTGAAATAGGATTGTTCGAGACGGCGATGTTCCTTGCCGGCCAGCATATAGCAACTTATCAGATAGAGAAAATGGATTTACCACCTATCAATGAGAGAAATTTTGCATGGGGGATTTATGATTATTTCTTATCTGCGGATAACAAGAAGATATTCATTGCCGTGGCAACCGATGCCCAGTGGAAGGATTTCTGCGAGGCATTCGAACTTACACATTTTATAGATAACATGGAGCTCTCAACAAATGCAGGCAGATATAAACACCGTGATACTATTATTCCTGAAATACAGAAAGTAATGCTTACTATGGATTTTAATGGCATAAAGGAGAAACTTAATGTTCATAATATCAGCTATGGTGTACTCAACCGCCCATGGGACCTTCTTTATGACATCCATGCGGAGAAATATTTACTGAATACATTGTATCGGGATGAGGATTATAAAATACCGGGAATGCCATTTGCTGAAATTAAAAAACATAGCGCACCTGAACTTGGAAGGGATACGGAATCGATTTTATTGGAAATCGGATATACCGAAAAAGAGATTGGAAACTTAAAGAGGGAAATGATTATATAATCGAAACTCTAACATATTATAATACTACTTTATATATATGTATTGTATGTATTTTTATGCAAAATAAACCTTATAAGGGTAGCGTTTCAGACAGACTGGAACGGCTTCCATTCAGCTCGGTACAGAGAGATTTTCTGCTCATGGTAGCAGGTGGAGAATGGGCGGAGACGCTCATGCTTCTGGGCAATGGTGCTATACTAGCTCTGATGGTGTCAGTACTGGGAATAACACACAGCGTCGGTGCACTAATTATAACCACAGCATTTTTCATGGGTGAATTTTTCGGAAGTGCATTCTTTGGATGGCTCGCAGATAGAAAAGGAAGAAAATTCGTATTCCTGTATAATTTGCTTGTATTTTCATTTGGAATGCTGATAGCAGGATTCATGTCTATCCCCATCCTGATAGCTATTTTTATATTCATTGGTGGTATAGGAGTAGGAGGGGAATTCCCGCTTGTGGATTCCTTCACAACAGAAATGATGCCGGCAAAGGTAAGGGGAAATAGACTGGCCTGGGTCTACACTATAGCCGTAACTGCAGGATTTGTTATAGCCTTCCTTACATATGAAATGGAGGTTGTAGCACCTGCTTATTATTCATGGAGAATACTATTTTGGTTCATGGCAGTGGTAGGATTTGGCATATGGGCTGTGAGAACAAGATTAAAGGAATCGCCCAGATGGCTAGAAGTCCACGGTGATTACAAAAAAGCAGATGAAATAACCACAGACTGGGAACAGAGAACAATGAAAGCGAAGCATCTGAAGGAGCTGCCCCCAGTTGAGAATAATACGCCGATAGAAGAAAACAAAAGTAAGTATAAGGATATGTTTGAGCCTGACGTAAGAAAAAAATCTATAATGATGCTAATTTTCCAGTTCTTCCAGTCCGGAATCTTCTACGGATTCACCGCATTAGCACCTTTATTCCTGATAGAAAAAGGATATGACCTTCCAGAAACGCTAGAATTCACATTTTTGATATTTGGAGGATTTTTCTTTGGTTCAGTATTCAACCTCTTCATAATAGATAAGGTAGAGAGAAAGTGGGGAATAATAGGAACAGCCGTACTTGCCGGTATATTTGGAACTGCATTCGCCGTTGTAAACAGTGTCTATTTAATCGTAATATTCGGATTTATAACAACGTTCATATTATGGAACTTCTCTAACTTCTTCCATGCATACCAGGCAGAAATATTCCCAACAAGAATAAGGCCCACAGCTGCAGGAACAGTTTATGCTGTAAGCAGAGTATCAACAGCTATACTAACACTGCTCATAGTGGATATATTCCTGCCACATGGAGTTCTTGCGAGTTTCGGTATAATATGGGTATTCATAGCCATAGTTGTTGCTGACCTGTGGATATTAGGCCCCAAGAGTTCCAGAGAACAGGTAGAGACCATAGCTCAATAAATTTTTATTTTTATAATTTTATTTTTTATTTATTTGAGAAGCATTATCTGTCATATTATAAAAGAAGGATTTTTATTTCCATTTAAAAGCAGCTGCCATTGTTTTATGTTTTTACTATTTTGAATAATGTGTGATTTCACTTAGTTTCATTATCTCTCTAAAGAATGGAAATGAGCATAATCTAGGCAATTCGTATATAAGACTTTAAGATAACAAGTACATTATCTTCTATTATAAGTTTTTAGAAACAAACATGAACTAATAAATTCAGAATAAATGGGACCGTCCGAATTTGAATCGGAGTCACCAACACCCCAAGCTGGTAGGATACCAAGCTACCCCACGGTCCCTTCTTTTATGGATATCAAAATAGGATATAAAATTTTCAATATGAATAATTTGATAAAATATATTCATGCTGAGTAAATACATTTTTAATAGTTTATGAGTAGGAAATTACTTCTCCCAGAAGGTCAGCATTTGAGAGAATCATTCTCCTGCAACAGTATCTTTCAACCCCGAGATTATCGAGAATTTTGGATTTTTCCTCGCCTGTCGGGTCATGACCACTATCCTTCCTGATCTTTTTTGATTCTTCCACAAATCTGACATAATCGGAGCCTACTACCTTTCCACAGCTGAAACATCTTACCGGTATTATCATGAGATCACCTATATGACTTCTGCCTTTTGGCACGTGCTCCTGAACCCATGGGTTTCTTCGGCATTTTTCTTCTTATATCATTGACTAGCATTGTTCTATCATATGTTCTGATAGTATTTTCAAGTTCATGGTCATCAGAGAAGTATTTCACTATTCCCTTTGCCATGGCAGTTCTGGAGGCGTCCGTCTGACCTGTGTTGCCACCGCCTTCTACTTTTATTTCAATATCTATCTCGTTTGCCCTGTCTCCCAGTATCTTCAGTGGCTCCATGAGTTTATTTTTTAGAAGATCTATTGGATAAAGTTCCACGGGTCTTCCATTAACCAGAACTCTTCCAGTGCCCTTGCGTGTTACCGCTCTGGCAACAGCGGTTTTTCTTTTTCCTATTGTAAGTATTTCATCACTCATTGATTCTCACCCAGTATTTTTGAAATGTCGCCTAACGTTATGAAACCCGTTGCATTGATATTCATAGCCTTATCGATCTTAATAAATTCAACATCCTTCAAAGACTTTGGTATAGCACTGTAGACCTTACATCTTTTCAGTGCTTCCAGTCCCTTTGTTTTCTTTATGGGAAGCATTTCACCGATGGACCTCCGCATAATCTGATCAGGAGTTCTGGGATAGTATGGACCTTTTCTCACACTTCCTATGTTCCTTCTATGGTTAAATTTGTCCAGAATGAATTTTCTGCTTCCGGTAATGGCAATTTTTGATGCGTTTACAATGACAACTTCCTCTCCCGAAAGAAGCTGCTTTGCCACATATGCTGAAAGTCTTCCATAAATATGATTATCCCCATCAATGTATATCATTTTTATCACTTTATAATTTTTAAATCTGTTCCCTTTGGATTTTCCTTTGCAAGTTCCGTTAACTCTATAAACTCACTGCCCGATTCTGCCAGTTTAAGCTTTGCCTTTTCACTGGCTTTTAGTGCAGATATCCTTATTTTTTTATGCAAAATGCCAGATGATAATAGGTTACCGGGTATTACCACAGTTTCTCCTTCAGAAACGAACCTGTCAAGCTTACCCAGGTTCACGTTTGCATAATGGTTTCTTGAAGCATTCAATCGAGAGGCAATATCACGCCAGAATATACTCTGGTTTTCCCTCGATCTTTCAAGCAGGCTATTTATTACGTCTATTAAATAGACGCTTGTCTTTCTCTCTACTTTGACCGACATATTAGTGTATTGATAATTAATTAATAAATTTATTTATAAAAGGTCCTTGGAAATTACATCATCGTTAAAGTTTAGGATGGAATTTAAAACATTTATATTTAATAAACATTTATATTTAATAAACATTTAAATATGGTATAGTAATAAAATAATATGACTAAAACGATTACATTGAATGTAGATGAAAATATAAATGAAGAATTTCGAAAAATTGTGATTCAAAAATATGGAGATAAAAAAGGAAGCCTTAGCCATGCCGTGGAGGATGCATTTAAATTATTAATACAAAGTATTAACAGTAACAACGCTGATATAGATTTACAGAATAAAATCAATGCCGGATATAATCTTGGTGGACTTATATATAAAAACAGAGATGAACTGCATGAAAGATGATGTTATTTTCGACACAAATATCCTTGTCTATGCTTTTGATAATTCTGAAAAACAGAAAAATATAAAGGCTAAATCTCTGGTCCTAGATGTTCAAAATAACTCTATAAATGGTGTAATCACAAATCAAATTCTCGGTGAACTTTTTAATGTTCTAACCACAAAAGTGAGATGTGGAATCACTTATAAAGAAGCTTCATTAATAATAAATGATTTTGTATTTTCGGACAAATGGCATAAAATCAATTATACATATAATACAGTTGAAAAAGCAGCAGAAATGTCTTGGAAATTAAATAAACCATTCTGGGATACATTAATTATTATAACAGCTCTTGAAAATAATATAAATAAAATATATACAGAGAACCTAAAGGATTTTACAGAAATGGGAGGAATTAAAATAATAAATCCTTTTGATAGTAGTGTATATTGAGCGAGATAACATATACCGTAAAGCTATAGTAACATGGAGTGCATATTATTTTCATCTCTGAACATAGTGTTCATGTCTATTAGCTAGTATGTGGTTTAATTCACGCGTTCGATTAGTTTTAGCGCCAATAGATTTGCCAGACACATATTTCTAATTACCAGCTAGCCTTTTCATGTCAGTGCTTTATTCCTGGGCTCAGGTGCCAGTTTATATGTAACTGAAAACCCTATTATTTCAAACACCACAAGGAATATCAGAACGTCTGTAAATGGAAGTGTGAAGAGGAGCAAAGGAAATGCTATGGTCCCAACTATGGCCCCTATTCTGGATACAGATGTTGCAAATCCCATGGCAGTACCCCGTATTCTTGTTGGAAAAATCTCCACAGGATAATCATATGTAAGGTTCGTCGGACCCATGTTATGGAAAAGATGCATGGTGGCAAATGAGAAGAAGGTAAGGAGGATGCCGAGAGCTATGAAATTTGAAACCATTGCAAATATTGCAAGTGATAATGCTGCACCACCGAAGCCTATAAGTTCAAGACTCTTTCTGCCTGTCTTTTCAACATAGTACATACAGATAAGAAATCCTATAAATACAGGAATTTCCTCAAGGAGCGTAGCCAGCACGACCATGATTATGTTCGAATTGCTGTATGCAAAAGCGGATGGAGTGTATTCCCACACGCCGTAGCTGGAAACGTCGTAAGAAAACCATGCAACCGAGACAAAAATTGTGTAATACAGATATTTTTTTGAAAATAAATCCTTTACTTTAGAATTCCCCTTTTCCACAGAGGGTAGCTCATTCACCTCCACCCCGGCAGATTTGCCGAGATAGTTTGATGATTTCAGTGCTTCTGAATCCCTGCCTTTACCGGTCAACCAGAACGGGCTTTCTGGAAGGTTTCTCCTTGATAGTATGACAAAAAATGGGATGATTGCACCTGTCAGGTACAGAATCCTCCAGTTGACTGCCACAGGAATGTACATTATTACTGGAATGGCAACAAGGAGAAGAACAACACCGCCAATTGTCCATGAAAATATATTGAATACCAGGAACTTACCACGCTTATTTTTAGGTGAAAATTCAGCCTGAATCGAGGAGCTTATGGGATAATCGGCACCTATTCCGACGCCAGCGAGGATTTCGAAAATAATGAATTCTATAATATTTGTTGAAATACCGGTAAGTATCAGGAATACCATGGTTATTACAAGATCATATTCATAAATCTTTTTTCTTCCGTATTTATCTGATAGATTCCCGAGAATTATGCTTCCGAAAAACATTCCTACGAATAGTGATGAACCCATAAGGGCTATGTAATATACATAAAATGGAGTGCCAGAAAATAGATGGAAGTAATCACGCATGTAAAGTATTGCGATAGAATATATTGAAAGGACATAACCATCCATGAAAATACCCATTGATGACAGAAATGTGATTTTCAACAGAAATGGGCTAACCGGTATTTCGTCTACTCTCCTGTGGACAGAAAGCATATTTATCGAAACTATATGCTATATATAATCATAAAGTTTGCCAAACTTTTTATTTGATCCTGTTGATAGTTTGCCTGAGTATGCCCATAAGTTTGAAGAATTCTGATTCTGTCATATTCGATCTGGCAACTATCCGCCCGATCATATTCATGAGTATTTCACTTTCAGCATCGGTATAATCAATCCTGGAAAGTAAGTTATCTATTCTTTCCATCAGCACATCTATTTTTTCCCTTCCGATGATATCGTGTATTATTGTTGCATTGCCTGAATAATTGTATTTTATCATTTCGTAAAGGATAATGGCAACAGCATGTGAAAGATTATAAACAGGATACTCCGGGCTTCCTATAATTTTAATGAAGAAATTGCAGAGTCCTAACTCATCATTGTTTAAACCATTATCTTCCCGACCGAATACCAGGGCAACCTTCTGTCCGGTAAGCCCATTCTGGGTCCAGAAATCCTCGGGGCTCGTGGGCACACGCCTGAACTTTTCCCCGGACTTGGATATATCAGAAGTCCCTGCAATAATAGCAAAATCCTTTACTGCGTCACCAAGAGTACCAAAAATTTTAGCATTTTCGAGAATATAGCGGCCATGCATTGATCTGTAAAGTGCTTCTGCTTCAATGGGAGTCTTCACTATTCTCAGATCGCTGATCCCGCTATTGGCCATTGATCTGGCGACAGCACCTATATTGCCCTGATATTTGGGCTCCACAAGCACGACAGAAATAAATTTATCAAGTTCCAACATTTACTGGCTTTCTTTTACGTCATCCTTTGGTTTGTCCGTGCTTTCTTCCTTGGCCTGTTCTGCTTTTGGTTCCTCACTGGTTACTTCCTTCTTCTCTTCTCTCTTGTAGAGTTCTTTAATTTCTACATCTTTATCAGGGATATATTTTCTAATGTCATTCGCTATCTTGAATTTTGAATCAATCCAGTTTACATCAAATTTGGCATTTTCGGGTATTTGTATGCTGATCAAATCGTTTTCAATGTCTACAGTAAACTCCTCTGAGTCAGTATAATCCATATCAATTATCGCATTTACTTTATCCTTTATATCATCAATAATCTTTACAACCTGATATTTATAATAAAGATCCTTTCCTGCCAGTTCGTGGTTATAATCTATAAGAACCCGTCCTGGGGTAACCGATATAATTTTGCCAGATTTATTGTTGATATTTACCTCTTTTCCAATTTCCGGATTAATTTTATTTCTCTGGAATTCTCTCATGGGAACAACTTTAATGTTTTTATTATCCCTCATTCCGTAGGCATCCTTAGCGGGTACGGTAACTTCGTATTCCTTACCAATTTCTGCCTCCTTGAACGAGTCGTTAATTTCCTTAAATAATCCCTCAGTACCTATAACAATAACAGCGTTTTTATACTTCTTCTTGTCATCGAATATATCTTCCTTTTTTGCCAGATCTTCTTTGCTAGTTGAGATTAATTTTTTGTCCTGCCCTGCTCTCATTTCAAAGCTTAGTTCTATGAAATCACCATCATTCATCAATAATCACCGATAATTTACTGTATGGAATTATTTATTTCTATTTATATTTATTGAAATCAAGGGTTTGCATGTCTGTGGATTTAGAAAATCTCTGGAATACTCTATGTAATCTATGTTTTCCTAGAATATTTTTTTGCTATTGAAGGTTTATATATCAAAAAGTACCCGTTCAGGGTGTTATAATTATCAGCGATTGGATATATTCATGGTATCCCAATCTAAACACATTTATATTTAATTGGAATGCTATTATATGAAAATATACATTGATGGAGTATGGAAAGATTCTTCAAATCGGGCAGTTCTGAATAAGTACAATCCCAGCACAGGAGAAGTTATAGACACATTTCCTGCGGCAACAAAAGAGGATGTCGATGCGGCAATGGATTCCTCTGAGGAGGCGTTTAAATCGTGGTCAGGAATGGGAAGCCCCGAGAGAGCGAGAATGCTTTACCGCGCCATAGATCTTATATCTAGAAGCAGGACCGAACTGGAAAACCTTCTTACCCTGGAGGTCGGTAAAATAAAACGTGAGGCTGCAGATGAGGTGGATGGTGTCATTGACCAGATACAGTACTATGCAGAATTTGAAAGAAAACTTACAGGTGATATAGTTGAGGGAACAACTTCTGATAGAAAGATATTCCAGTACAAGATACCTTATGGAATCGTTGTAGCCATAACACCATGGAATTTTCCGGCAGCCATGGTAGTCAGAAAATTAGCACCTGCGCTGCTTACAGGAAACACTGTAATTCTGAAACCCAGTTCTGATACACCACTCACTGCTGAATGGCTGGTAAAGAAATTCATAGAAGCAGGAATTCCAAAAGGTGTCCTAAATTTCATAACAGGTAAAGGTTCAGAAATCGGAGATTATATAGTAAATCACAAGAAGGTTGCACTCGTTACCATGACAGGATCTACTTCCACAGGCCAAAGAATAATGCAGAATGCATCATCCAACATGGCAAAACTTATCCTGGAGCTCGGTGGTAAGGCACCATTCATGGTATGGAAGGATGCAGATATAATGAAGGCACTTAAAAGCCTAGTATGGGCAAAGTATCTGAATGTGGGTCAATCCTGCATAGCGGCCGAGAGGCTATACATACATGAGGATATTTATGATAATTTCATGTCCAAATTTATAAAGGTAACAAAAAGGCTGTCCATCGGAAATCCTGAAACATCAGATGTGGGACCATTGATAAATAAGGGTGCCTTGGCCGGTATGGAAAAAACAGTACAAGAGGCAAAAGATTCAGGCTATAAAATACTTACAGGTGGCATACCTCCAATTCTTGGAGGAAAATTCAGTGGAGGATATTTCTTTGAGCCTACAGTTATAGAAAATGTTGACCAGAAATCTGATCTATTCCAGAATGAGATATTCGGACCAATAATAGGTACTCAAAAGGTTTCCACAATGGATGAACTTTACGAAAGGGCCAATGATTCAAAATATGGTCTCGCTTCATATCTGTTTACAGAGAACCCAGAATTGATGCTGGAAGCTTCCGAGAGGATAAGATTCGGTGAACTATATATAAATATGCCAGGTCCGGAGGCATCCCAGGGTTACCATACTGGATTCAGAATGACAGGTCAGGCAGGAGAAGGAAGCAAATACGGCATTGGAGAATACCTTAAATTAAAGAATGTTTACGTAGATTATTCAAGAAAACCGCTCTTTATAAACACAATAAATAACGATGCTTTTGATAATCTCTAAAAATTTTAATATATTTTCATTTATAATTTAACATTTTTCCCATAATTATATACATGTAATTATTCCTGTGTCTGCATCGATGCTTATGGTTGAACCATCCTTTATTTCCGATACAAATTCAGTATTGTATACTAGGGTTTTTCCCGCCTGCATGAAAGTATCTATTATCCTGTTTGTAACGTCTGATTTTACTATAGCCGCATCATACTTTGAATAATCAATACCACTATCATAACGGTCAAGGATTATTATATTTCCACTTCCTGAACGGTTGATATCGATTTTTCCAGTTATGCTCCTACCCGCAGGGTATCCACGACCCATGAAGGTTCCTATGGAAAGTACCCTGATATTGTTTGTACCGCCCAGGTAAAATGATGGGGACCCCGATACAACAATAGTTTTTTCACCTGGTTTGAGATTTGCCAGTGGCGATATTTTTGATATTATTTCATAAATATCCTCCGACTGTGCATATTCCGTAGGCAGCACCACTGGAATAACACCCTTCATGAGATTCAGTGACCTGGCGAGCCATTCAGACTGGACTACCGCATATATATCATTCACCGGTCTTATAGCTGAGATAATTTTTGCTGTATGCCCTGATATTGTAAGTGCAATAATAGAACTTACATCTATGGTACTTGACATTATTTTAACGCCCTTGGCCACAGAAAAGGCTATGGGATCAACCATAAAATTTTCTGGCTCTGGAAATGACATAGCCTGTGATTCAACATATTTTGAGATTTCATAGAGATATGTTACCGCTTCTACAGGGTATTTCCCCATGGCGGTTTCTTCGGATAACATCAGTGCATCGGTATCGTCAAGTATAGCATTTGTCACATCTGAAACTTCTGCCCTTGTGGGGGAATCGGAATTTACCATGGATTCCAGCATCTGTGTGGCAACTATGGTAGGAACCGCATACTTATGGGATATATCTATTATTCTCTTCTGTGCCATTGCAACTTCTTTCAGTGGGAGTTCTACGCCCAAGTCACCACGGGCAACCATGATGAAATCTGAAACCTTTACAATGGATTCTATATTGTCATACCCGTTTTTTGTTTCTATCTTGCTGATAATATCTCCCTGACCCTTTCTATCAAAAATATAATCCTGAAGCTCGTAGACATTCTCTCGTGATTGCACAAAGGAAAGTGCATAAAAGTTTACATTGTTTTTGAGGCTTTCCTCAATAAATAATTTATCCCGGTCTGTAAGAACACCTAACTCTATATATTTTCCGGGTATATTTACACGTGATCTATCATGAAGTATACCATTATCCATTGCCCTTACCTTTATTATACCATTTTCAAGTGAATTCACATTAAACCGGACACGGCCATCGTTGATAGCTATAATTGTATCTTTGTCAATGTATTGGGAAATTTTATAATTAATGGAAATATCTGATTTAATAGAATCACCGTCAGACATATTATATATTTTTCCGGATTCTATAGTAAGTGTGCCGCCTGGAAATTTTCCTGTTCTCAGTTCCGGGCCCTTGAGGTCTACCATTATTCCCAGTTTTTTATTGTGCTCAGAATTAATTTTATAGATCATTTTACTGACTTCTGTTATATAGCCTGGATCTATATGTGCTGTATTGATCCTTACTGTTGAAAGCCCCTTATCGGCCATTTTTATAATTATTGATTCGTCAAAACTTGCGGGGCCAATGGTGGCAACTATCTTGGTTTTTGTCATAAAAATAGATAATTCATGATTTAATAAGGTTATTGGTTAAATGGAAAAACAGAACTTAGATTTTTTCAAGAAGTCGAATGCCAAGAAGATCTGAACTATCTTCCATTATACGCTTGAATGCCTTTAATAGCCTTATCCTTTTATATTCTTCCTCATTTCCGATAACCGGACAGTTGAGATAGAATTCATTAAAAGATTTCACTAGGTAAAGCATGTAACCTGCGATGATATCAGCCCTCAGAAAATCCACCGAACTTTGTAGGTAATAGGGGTACAGATACATGGCCTTTATCAGATTTTTTTCATATTCGTTATATTTACTATTGCTTTCCCTTGAATTTCCTGCCCTGGATAATACGCTACATGCCCTAGCATATGCGTACATTATAAATGGTGCCGAATCCCCCTCAAAGTTCAATGCCTCCGACCATCTGAATGTAAGTGGTTTATTTGCGTTTATTTTCACTATGTTGAATCTTATTGATGAAGATGCCACGGCATTGCTGATTTGATTTACAGTTTCCTCTGGATAATCTGGCCTTTTCTCTCTTATTATCTTTTCCGATTCTTCAACTGTTTTTTCATATAAATCGTTGACTGTGATTATATTTCCCTTTCTTGTTGACATTTTTCCACTCTCCAGGGATACAAATCCGTAAAATAGATAATCTATTTTTGAGGGAAAATCAAGATAATTATGGAGTACATAGTCGAGGTTCTTTGCATGATCTTTGTGATCCTCGCCAAGTACATCTATAACCCAGTCAAAATTTTGTGATTTGAACATATGATATACAAGGTCTCTGGCAAAATATAGGGATGTCCCATCCTGTCTTGTCACAAATATTTTTTTATCCCCGATTTCAAGATATTTCGCATTTCCCTCGGATTTAAGTTCTTCAGATAGTTGATCCATTAATGCGGCCACTTCTCCATAGAGAATAAAATTGGATTCCCACACGTAAGTTGAAATGTGTATTCCAAGTTTTTCCAGAGATGCAGTGATTGATTCCAGAACTATTGATGCCGTTTTCTGTATATCACTGATTAATTCCCTATCGCCCCTCTCATACCGCTCATCAAGTTCCTGTATTTCCTTTTTAATACTCTGATCCTTTTCCATGTTCGAGTATATCTTCTGGTAACCATCTAGGAGATTTTCCACCGTCATCTGCTCCCCCTTATGATATTTTACATGGCCCAGATATAGTGAAATAACCTGCTTTCCAGAATCGTTAACAAAATACTGGGTGCATGATCTTGTCCCGAAACGGTTTATTATTCTGTATATTGAATCTCCTATTATTGAATTTCTTATCCTGCCAACATGTATCGGGCCAGTGGGATTTGAGCTCGTATGCTCTATAAGAGCTTTAGAGGTATCCTGAAATGTATTTGGATACATCCCGAAGGTTTCAATGGAGTTTTCAACAACATTGAACATTTTGCCTGGTTTAATGAAAAAATTGATATAATTTCCCTGGAGCTCTATATTTTCGATGTAATCCTTATTCAGAGTGGATTTGATTTTACTGTATACCTCTTCTTTCTCATTCTGGAATTTAAAGATTTTCAGTGTGAAATCGCCGTAGTCACCATTTATGTCTATGTCATTTTCAGATACACTGTATATTTTTTTGATTTCTTCAAGTATATCCTTTTTATAATCATCAAAAAGAAGCATAGAATGGTAATATTCTAAATGTAGTTATATTTTTTTATATTGAATGAACACTGTACCGCTGCAAGCGATTGGTAAATATAATACCTTGACATTATAAAACATGGAAGTACTGGAAAGGACCATAAACGGAAAGAATGTGAAAATATACATTGGGTCCGGACTTGAAATGGAAATTAACAGGGCAATGGAAAAATATAGTGGCAATATTACATTCGTAAGTTCAGCTATAAGGAAGATATATTCAAAGAAAATCAGAGCCATAAGTTCTACAAAATCCTTTATCACTGACGGTGAAAGGGCAAAGTCCATGGCATCGCTCAATGCTGTATTCAGGAAACTGATTAGAATGGAAGTTGAACGCAATTCTTCAATTTCTTATATAGGGGGTGGAACTCTGGGGGACCTCACAGGTTACGCTGCTTCCGTTTACAAGAGAGGTGTTCATTATCTGGGAATCCCGACAACCCTGCTGGCCCAGGTAGACAGTTCCATAGGAGGCAAGAATGCCATAAATTTTATGAATATAAAAAATGTCATAGGCACGTTCTACAATCCTGAGGCAACATTCAGCGATACAGACTTTCTTCTTAATTCAGATCCGGCACTTCTCAGGGATGGAATAGCAGAGGCAATCAAAATGGGACTGATAATGGATGCAGGGCTTTTCAAGTATTTCACCGAAAATAACCTAGAATCCATATACTGTGAGAAGAGACTCCAGTACATAATAAAAAAAAGTACAGAAATAAAATTAAATGTTGTTTCTGATGATTTCTTTGATTCAAAAAAGATTAGATATCTATTAAATTTCGGGCATTCCATAGGGCATGCGCTTGAATCATACACCGGAAATGCAATATCACACGGAACAGCAGTTGCTAATGGTATGATACTTGAAAGCTATATAGCCTACAAGTCTGGATATTCTGGTATGCTGCATGATGAAATCAGGGATGCTGTGGCACGTTATGGTATTCCACTGATCAACTTCAGGGAAATTGAAACAGATAAATTAATAAGTTATATGAAAAATGACAAGAAAGTTGAAAGGGGCAAACTGAACATGGTCATGCTTGGAGGAAATGGAACTGCCGCCATAGGGGAAATAGAATTTCAGCAGTTGCGCAGATACATTAATCTTTACAGGGATGGAATATGAAATTTTCGGGACTTATTGGTACTCCGGTTGGGCAGTCGGCTGGACAGGATATATACAGTAAAATTTTTAAAATACATGGAATAAATTCAATGTATCTTGCCATTAATTTGCACAGAGAAAACCTTGAGGGATTTTTTGAATTTGCCAGGGAAGAAATGCTGGGCTTCAATATTACAGCTCCATACAAAGAGATCTCGGCACGGCTGGTTGATGCAGTGGATCACGTAGTTTCAGCAACTGGATCGACAAACCTGGTTAAAAATATAGACGGAAAGCTGATTGGATACAACAGTGATTATGACGGATATTTATTACTCCTTAAAAATAACAGAATAGAATTAGATGGTAAAAAGGTTGTAATTATGGGAACTGGTGGAGCAGCGAGAACCGTAGCGTATGCAGTTAAAACTAATTATAATGCTGATATCTCTATCGCATCCAGAACAGCGGGCTCAGAGGTTATTCCTGGTATTGTATCCACGGGATACGATAATATAAAAGAATATGATATTTTAATAAACTGTACACCGCTTGGAATGTATCCTGATAAAAGGATGGCAGTTAATGAGGAGAAGATATTTAACGGGATTACAGGTATAGATATTATTTATAATCCACAGGAAACTCCTTTTTTGAAGACTGTAAAATTGAAGGGAGGTAAGGCTGTAAATGGAACGGATATGTTCATTGGACAGGGAATGGAAACCCTGAAAAAATTATATGATGTTTCGGTGCCATATGGTGAGTTCAGAACAATTTTTTATGAAAAAATAAAATAATATTATCCAATGATAGTACATGATTATTGAAACCAACGGTGGAATTTCTGTTCTTTCTGCTTTTGTAAATGGACACGGAGCGGCTGCTTCACTGAAACTTCCCATGAATACTGAGATTACTTCTTCAGATATTGATATTTTTCCATCGCCAGAAGTGGAGAAATTGGTTCATTATATTAGGGACAGGTATATTATATCCGGAAATTATAGAATAAATGTGAGGAGTATGATTCCACCAGGTAATGGGCTTAAAAGCAGTAGTGCTATGGCAATATCAATTATTTTCGGGCTGTTCAAAATGAATGCTATTAATTTTTCCGATGAAGAAATTTTGAAAATCGCGGCGAAAGCATCAATTTATAATAATACATCTGTAACAGGAGCTATGGATGATCTAGCAATGTCATATTATGGCGGTTACTGCATAACCGATAACAGGAGTTTCACATTGCTATCCAGGCAGAAGTTGAGTGAAGACTTTGTCATAATATGTACAGGAAAAAAAACTATTAAAAGCATAAATCTGGGAAATATGGACTTTTCACAGTATACAAATTTTTATAACAGGATTGAGAGTCTTTTATATGATGGCAAAATTTATGAAGCTATGATGCTAAACGGTTGCATTTTTGATAACGGGCGCGATAGCAAAAAAATTAAAAAAATACTGGGTACCGGTGCATTTATTGCAGGAAGAAGTGGAAAGGGACCTGCCATTTTTGGAATCTATAAGTCAAAGGAACAGATGGATAATGCCGGTGAGTTATTTTTATCTGAAGGGTATAATGTTATAAAAAGTAGATTTAATAATGAAGGTATTCATATATCTGGAAAATGAATATAAGAATAAAGAAAGGTAGCATCGGCGGAACTATTTTTTCACCATCATCAAAGAGTTTTACTCAGAGATACGTACTTTATTCTGCATTCTCCGGTAAGCCTGTTAAACTGAATAACATATCGTTCTCAGATGACGAAATTGTGTCAATAAAAATTGCAGAAAAATGTAATGCGGTAATAAAATATGACAGAAAAAGCATGACTATAAATCCTGAGTTCAGATGCCCTGACCACCTATATGTGGGTGAATCAGGGACATCGTACCGGCTCACTATGGGACTTCTATGTGCCAGAAAATGCCGGACTTCTATAACCGGGGAGCCGTCGCTGGCCACACGACCTATTGAAACACTCGTAAATGCGCTTTCGCAGGCAGGCTCAAAGTTTCATAAAAAAGATGATGGATTTTATTCTGTGGATGGAGAGAATGCGAGTAACATTCCAGTAGAAATTGACGGTAGCGTAAGCTCCCAGTATGTCAGTTCCATGTTATTCTATTACTCAATCAAAGGTGAAGGATCATTTATTGCCAATAACACAGTATCTACAGATTATTTAAAAATTACAGAAAGCTGCCTTGCAAATTTCGGAGTAAATACATACAGGGAGGGCAATAATTACAAGATCACAAGTGAAAAATACAGTAAAAAGACTTTAGATATTGAGGGAGATTATTCATCCGCATCATATTTTATTGTACTGGGTATTTTTACCGGCAATATTGTTATTAAAAACCTGAATTATAAGTCATTACAGCCAGACCGTAAAATAATAGAACTGATAGATGCTGCAACTGGATGTATAAATATTGACAGTACTGGAATATTTATAGGAAAGGCAGAACATGTCAGGAAAATTACATTGGATGCGGCAGTATCGCCGGATCTCGCCCCGATAGTGTCCGTAATAGGAATTTTTTCTGAAGAGGGCGTTAGGATTTATCATTATCAGCGGCTGCAGGCAAAAGAATCTAACAGATTCACCGGTATAGTAAATATGTGCAAGAGCTTCGGTGCTGATGTGACCGTGAATGAATCATTCATCGAAATAAGGAAAGGCCAGATAAAATCACCCAGCTATATTGAATATAATGACCACAGAATGATTATGAGTGCCATAATAGCAGGTGTAATCGCAGGTTCCGATACAGAATTCGGGAAATGTGAGAGCATAAATAAAAGTTATCCTGAATTTCTTAACAACCTTAAAAAAATAGGTGTTGATATATATTTTGATATGAATTTATTTTAATAACCCTTTAATTTAAATAAGAATAATATTATCATACATGTAAATAAGATTAAAAATATATATTTTTTAATTATTATTTCAAATATTATATAAGTTATAGAATTGAAAATACTTAAATATGGCTAAGTAATGAAGAGTAGTCAACAAAACCAATCTACAGCAAATAGATGGATATGCACAATGTGCTTTCATGAAATCTATATTCCAGGATTGGGACAGATGAAGTTCTCATCGTATGATGAGTTCCGATATGTAAGGTAAAGCCGCTAATTTCTTATTAATAAGAGTGGAGGTAGGATTAACTCCGGTTGATCCTGCCGGCGGCCACCGCTATCAAGTTCCGACTAAGCCATGCGAGTCAAGGTATCGTAAGATGCCGGCACACTGCTCAGTAACACGTGGACAATCTAACCTTGAGTAAGGGATAACCTCGGGAAACTGAGGGTAATACCTTAT
>JAKAAT010000024.1:21215-23675 GCA_021802205.1 Thermoplasmata archaeon | reverse complement strand
GTTTTAAATTGAACTTGAAGATACTACAGGTAAAGCTAGAGTTTATAATAATATACCTGTTCAATTAACCCATTATTTGTTCTTTTTATCCCAATAATATGCTCTTCAACCATTTCATTTAGTAAGAATTCCAGTTTATTTTCCACGAGTATCTGGGCTCCGATTTTTAAATACCCCTCCTTTGATCTGTCATCTGTGCTATATTTCCCGATTATCTTATCAGCTATTTGAACCTGGGTCATCTCATGATTCTGCAATATTCTTATAATATCGGCTTGGTCCATACGTATTAAAATGCAGATTGTTATAAAAAGCTTTCATAGTAAATATTTGCGCTTTAAAATTAGATGTTATAGAAAAACAGTCAATCAGACAATAGTTTCAGTAAATTCCGGAATTCTGATAGTTCGGTGGTTCCGAAACTATTCTAATGTCGTGTGGATGGCTTTCTTTTAATCCGTTGTTTGTAATTTTCACAAATATTGCCTTTTCCCTGAGTTCGTGAATATTAGCAGCACCCAGATATCCCATCCCTGTTTTAATGCCACCAACAAACTGGAAAAGATTCTCTGAAACCTTGCCCCTGTATGGTACCGAACCTTCCACTCCTTCAGCTATGAATTCATTGTTTCCCAGCTTTCCATATCTGTCGGATTTTCCAGCTTTAATTGCACCTATGGAGCCCATTCCACGGTAAGCCTTGTATTTTCTACCGTTTATAATCATTTCAGTTCCTGGGCTTTCCTCTGTACCTGCAAGCAAGGACCCCAGCATGACCGTTGAAGCCCCGGCTGCAAGAGCCTTTATCATATCTCCGGAGTATCTTATACCCCCGTCTGCAATAACCGGTATACCTGATCCTGAAGCCGCATCCGCCACATCCGATATTGCGGTTAATTGCGGAACACCAACACCTGCCACTATCCTTGTGGTGCATATAGACCCTGGGCCTATTCCAACACGGAGGCCATCAACACCGATTGAGATAAGGTCATCTGCAGCTTCAGCAGTCGCAATATTTCCAGCGATAATATCTATACTTATTTCCTTTCTTATCTTCTTCAATGATGATAATACATTATTGTTATGGGCATGTGCTGTATCTATAACCAGGAAATCTGAGCCTGCCTTTTCAAGATTTATTGCCCTGTCTATATCATATGCGCCTATGGCAGCGCCTACCATTAACTGACCCTGCTCGTCCCTAGAGGCGTTTGGAAATTTTTCACGTGTTTTAATATCCTTTGCTGTAATTAATCCCATTAACCTGCCGCGGGAGTCAACAAGTGGAAGTTTCTCAACTCTGTTTTTATATAGTATGTATTTAGCATCCTCTATAGAAACATTTTGATCTGCAGTTATAACATCTTTGGTCATTATATCCTTTACAGGGCCTTCAGAATCTGAAAATTCCAGGTCCCTCTTTGTTAAAATACCGATGAGTTTACCTGAAGATACAACCGGAAGACCGGCTATATTTTTAGTTTTCATCAGTGTCCTTGCAACATTTACTGGTGTTTCCGGGTCAATTGAAAACACATCCCTTATTATTATGCTTTCTTCTTTTTTAACCTTTTTAATCATTTCTATCTGTTCATTTGATGACATATTTCTATGAATAATTCCCAGTGCACCATATCGTGCCATAGCTATTGCCATTGGGTCTTCAGTTACAGTATCCATAGGTGAGCTAATTATTGGTATACCGACTTTAATATGCCGTGAAAAACTGCTTGAAACGTCAGCATTTTTTGGTTCTATTGATGAATGCAAAGGTTTCAGTAACATATCATCAAATGTATATCCTTCTTTTACATTTTGAAGTTTTTCTTTAAACATGGAAAAGTAAGACTTATAAACTATTTAAGATTATTCATAAACATTTTTTATAATTTCCAGAAATGCAAATGAAATAGTGTATTTACATATTTTCTATAAAATTTTTAAATCGTTATTTACAGAACAATCCATTTATAAATTTGTAAATAAAAATAAATACATCAAAAAGCAACAATAAAAATTAAAGCTAGTATGCATTAATGTTTATATCATGATGGATTTATTTGAAAATCGCAAAAAGGTTCTTACCTATTTTACGGAAAGGGGGATCGCGGTTACTACAGATGCCCTGAATAAAATACTTGATACCGGCATGGGTGAATTACTTCCACATCTGGTTACACAGGAAGTCCTGGATGCCGGTTATCTTACAATAAATAATGTTTTAAAATTAATAAGGGAACCCGAACGGCGGAAAATGGATTTTGAGGTGTACATGCCAGATATCAAGGCCCACAGTTCGGTTGAAGATTTCCGTGAAATGTTCGTTGATAGATACGAGCGTTTAAAAAAAATTGTTGTACAGTCATCGGAAATGAGGGGGACATATACCATTAAAAGTGCAAAGAAGGCGCAGGGAAAGGTAAAGATTGTAGGGATGGTCTCCGATGTTGGAAGCAC
>JAKAAT010000024.1:0-21115 GCA_021802205.1 Thermoplasmata archaeon | reverse complement strand
TCAGAGGGAAATTATAGGGGAGTACGATATATTAATGCATCAACATGGCAATCACAGACGGATTATCAAAAAATGATGAATTTTTCCCCGAATCCATCCATAATGACATTGTTTGATCTTAACTCAAAAACTCAGATTATAAAAGATTTCAAAGAATCATAAAGTACTCTTTATTATTTCTTCTATTTCCTTCCTGAATGTTTCCATAAAATCATTCAGGGCTTCCTGTTTAACACCGGTTGGTGCACTGAGAATACCTATCTTGGCTGTTACCTTTGCCATTTTTGCCAGAGAATCATACTCTTTTACCTTTGCCTCCATAAATTCCTCAAGAACCTCGCTGATCTGTTTTTTCAGTTCATCGTCCTCATTTATCTTCTTCCTTATATATTCCTTGATTAAATCCTTGAATACGTCATGTATGGCCTCGAAATACATTTCCTCTGAAGGCCCTGAATTGATAATATTGCTTATGTATTCATTAACGTCTTTTTTCATAATACATTAAGCAATATTACTAATTAAAGTTTAATGAAAACCATGTATTAAATTCAAAAGTATTAAATAAAAATTAATGCTCATCTATCTTATGAATAAAAAGATACTGGTAATCGGTATCGCCATGTTAATTATAGGAATTGCCATGGCAGCAGGCGGTACAGAATATTTCGAGAGTTCGTTTACAAATTCATCCAGTACGCATTATTCTGAAATCAAATCAACCGGTTTAAATGTATCAAGTAATATAACTGTGAAATCAGGTTATATTGTAATCATTGATGGTACAGTATCTGATTCGGGCCTTGTAAACTATTCCAGTCTTTCCTCTGTAACCAATGCCACATCCCTAAAATCAGTTGAACAGAAGGCAAGCGAATCTGATTCTGGTCTGGCGCTCTATATAAATTTAAAACCGGGAACCTACAAATATGTATATTTCAACGGGACATCTACTATACCTGAATACGGACACATAACCGGATCGCAGTTCGACGCTATGGCGGCTCTCGTTTTGGGAGGGGGTTTTATCGCCATAGTTGGATTTGTTGTGATTATATACGGTGCAGTTAAAAAGCAAAAGCCGAAGAGCCCCTATGCAGCTGATGATCCTTACAATATAGATAATATAAAAATATGATTATTAATCTTGAAAACTAGAAGCCTACTTCAGTAAGGATAGATGAGAGCATAAAGTTTATACGAAACAATTATACTGCATATCTATAGTATCATATAATTTGAATACGGAGGAGTATTCAACGTTTTCAAGGTGATACCATTGCTCAATATTACAAAGTTCATCAATGTAGTAAAAACAATAATATCAAGAAATACCCAGAGAAACAGGAAGCTCCATGCCTGATCCTGAGGAGGAAATCACTGATTGCTGAATAATTTTTTTAAACTTAGATTTCCGGGCCCATGCTTTCCAAATTCTACCGCCACGAAGATAAACAAAAACACAGATGCAATGAAAATAGCAATTGCCGCATTTAATGCCTCGTTTCCAAGTGTTAAAAATACAGGAAATATAAATCCAGCCACTGCCGAAAAATTCATACTTGGACCGATCTTATCTGGATCAACATTAAGGTTTCTACTTATAATAGGAAGCAATGAATTAACTCCTAGACCGAACATTGTAAAAATTATGGCAAATGCAATATTCAGTGTTGAAAAGAACAGTATTCCGCTTACCCCTACTATTATCAGGGATGAAAATACCGTCTTTTTCAATGAGAAGCGGATCATCATTGCCGGTAGAAGCAGGTACGCAAATACAGCAACAGAATATGCCGATATTGATTCTATAAACGATGATGGCCCCAGGTATGAGGGAACTATTTCCAGTACGTAGGCAGGCGTGAATCCAAGAAGGAATATAATAAATACTTTCATGGAGAAATCGAAATGGAATTTCCGCAACATTGGTGATATGATATTATGTTTTCTGGAAAATAACAGTGCCGGAGCGAATATAATTCCAGCGATTGAAACGAGTTCCCAGGAACCCAGTATCATAAAAAATATTGCACCTAAGAGCCAGCCTATGGCCCATCCACCCATGGTTAAACCTATTATCTTTTGATCCCTGGTTATGGATGAAACCTCAATAGATGCAGATGTTGCCAGTCCAAAAAACACACCTATCATGAACCTGCTTGCAAATAATTCTGGAAATGATGTTTCATATCCCATGCCAAAGGAAATCAGTGCCATAACAGTAATAGATAGCAGGGCCAGCCTCGGAACGCCGATTTTCCCGGCATATGAATATATGAACGGTGTTACCATTCTTCCAATAAATGGTATCCCTAGAAGTATGAATGATTCAGTATATGAAAAATGAAGGGTGGTTACAATATCATCAATGAAGAATGCAAAATCCATCAAAAAGAATGTGGCAATAGAGTATGAAAATATAGGCAGTATTTTATTGAACTCTGATTTTGATATATTTAAATTATTTACATGTAAGTTTAACATATAATACGAAATTCGACATCAATATTTATATATTATTCTTTATATTATTATTTATATATCAAGAACCGGAATTAATAACAATATATGGTATCATTATATTTAGTAAGAGTTTGCAGAAACTTCCCGAAAATCCATTATTGCAGCATATAATGGTTACCTATTATTTTATGATATTTTGACCATTTTAATTTTATTAAACTTTATTTTACAGTGTTTATAAAATGTTTAGAACAGCAATGTAACTATTATTTCATTAAATACTCACTTAAATATTATTGTATAACTATATATAGTAAATACAGAATTCGTAAATAAAATACTAAAATAGTAATAAATTTATAAAAGAACAATATAAAGTGGAGATGAATATTATAGAAAAGATATTGTTTAACCACTCCATAGAACCTTTAACAACTGTTTCTCCTGGAGATATCGTCACTGTCAACGTTGACAGGGCTATAATGGTGGATATGGCTGCACTGCACCCTGAATTTGTGGATAATCCACCGGTAAAACCATTTGACCCTGAGAAGATATCGCTGGTATTCGATCATTATGTGCCTTCTCCAAATATAGAAATAGCAAACAGGGTAAACAGGTTGCGAAAACTTGTTTCCAGATGGGGAATCAAAGATTTTTATGATGCGGGAAGGGGTGGAATTTCCCACGTAATTGGAGGTGAACTGGGCTGGTTCAAACCTGGTAGTCTGATAGCAAATACGGATTCACACACCGTTGCAACTGGTGCTTTCAACACACTGGGCAGAGGTCTTGGAACACCGGAATTGATAAATATAATAGCAACAGGAAAAACATGGTTTATAGTTGGAGAAACTTTGAAAGTGAATTTAAATAACCGGATCAAGAAAGGTTCATCCGCAAAGGATATATTTTTTTATATAGCCTCCCTTACAGGAGACATACCTGGAAAGAACGTGGAGTTTGCCGGAAGCGGTATACAAACACTGAGCATGGATGATAGGAGCTCAATATCAACAATGTGTGCTGAACTAAGCACTGAATTTGCCGTGTTCCCCGTCGATAATGTTCTCAGAGAGTATATGAATTCTGCAGGTATCAATGACTACAGCGCCGTGGAACCGGATCAGAATACGGAATATGCTGATGAGATAAATATAGATATGAATTCGGTTGAGCCCATGGTGGCCATGCCCGACCGCATTATAAACAGTATTAAGCCTGTATCTGACCTGGGAACTGTAGATATAGATGTTGCAGTTGTTGGATCGTGTGCCAATGGAAGACTTTCAGATATCAGAGATGTTGCAGAGGTCTTACATGGTAAAAAAATAAACAGGAATGTTAGATTAACGGTGACCCCCGCCTCCAGAAAAATATACATGGAGGCAAGCAGGTTAGGATATATTGAGACTATTACAGAGGCAAATGGACTTGTAACCAATCCAACGTGCGGTGCATGCCTTGGAGGGCATATGGGCGTTGTAGGTGATGGGGATACAGTGATAAGCTCAACTACCAGAAACTTTAAAGGAAGAATGGGGTCCAGCAGTGCAAGGATATACCTTGGTTCGGCCAGGACGGTTGCCATATCGGCTTTGCGTGGATATATAAAAGGTGATATGAATTAATGATATAACTGGAAAGGTGTGGGTTTTCGGTGATGACGTGAACACAGACCTCATGTATCCCCAGATCTGTTATACGTTACCTGAAAGGGAAAAACCCATACATGCAATGGAGGCAAATCGACCTGGATGGGCGTCTATGGTAAGAGTCGGTGATATAATGATCGGTGGAAGGAATTTTGGAACCGGTTCAAGCAGACCGGCAGCAGATAACCTGAAAAATCTCGGCATATCCTGCATTATTGCTGAATCAGTTAACGGCCTGTTTCTGAGAAACGCTGTCAACTGCGGAATTCTAGCACTTGAAGCTAGCGGCATACATGATGCTGTGGTGGAGGGGGATATTATTACTGTGGATTTTCAAAATTCTATGATTACGGATATGGTTAGCAAGAGATCGGTTACGTTCAGAAAGCTACCATCATTTCTCATGGAAATCATTGAAAACGGCGGTATCATTAACGTACTAAGGGCAAAGGGATTGCTGGGTGACCCCCTATGATGGTACTGCTTTTACCAGATTCCCCTTCACCAGAAAAATCAATGGCAGGAATATAAGTCCGATTATCCCCATGGCAATCCATGAAACAGTATAATTGTAATCTGAGTAAAGAACGGTAAATATAACCGGAACGGCGACTGCCACCAGAAGTTGCAGTGTATTCACAAATGAGAGTGTTAATGACACGAGGTCCCTGCGGGCCAGATATCTCACAAGCGTATATGTAATGGACATTCCGTAGACAGTTATCATCCCTATAACTATTGCCAGTATTATAATCAGAATATAGCTATGTATAAACGCAATTGCTATGAGTGATAGTGATAGTACGATGTTTATGGCCATGAATGTTCCTATTTTATGGGCGGTTCTGGAAAAATGGTAACCGCCTATAACACCACCGAAGAATCCTATGATAAGGTATAGGGCGGATATCCCGCCTGCTAGATCAGCTGGATAATTGATTGATTCAAGGTAATATACAAAGAACTGCCCTATTATGGTCTCTGCTACCATGGCCGCGATTCCTATGAATGCAATGAGGATTATTATCTTGCTTGAAAATACCTTCTTGAAACTTGTGAATATATCGGATTTGTTTGTTTTTACGTTCCTGATATCACGGAATAAAATTGTTAAAACCACAAAAAGGGCCATGGTAGCTATACCTGCTATTATAAAGGGAATTCTATAACCCATGTACTGATCCAGTATAGCCCATCCTATTATGCCTATACCACCTCCCACATTGAATGCACCGTTGTATATTCCTATATGAAATGCATATTTGTTTTCAGGTACTATTGATGCCAGGAGACTCAATGCCGGGGAGAAGAATAGTGCTGCAGAGGTTCCTGCAAAGAATCTTGAGATTATAAGTTCGGTAAAGTTGTTTGATAACCCGGACATGATGGCAAAAATAGAAACAAAGAGCAACCCTATCAGGGATGTTGTCTTATCGCCTATATATGAGGATAAATATCCACCGAGAATCTGGAAAATTGCTATGCCCACGTAAAATGCAGTTACTAGTGTTCCAAGTTCCACAACAGTTAGATGCATGTATGCTTTTATATAAACGAGGGCTGGTGCCATGTCCATCCAGTTCAGGGCATACAGTGCCCTAGCTGCATGTACTAATCCGGCTCTGGCACCATAATTCATTGAAGATAATTTAAACTAGATTTATAAATATATCCTTAGAGAACATTGAATTAAACATAATATTTCCTTAACTTTTCGTAAATATTTTCGTCTTTAATAAGTACTTTCAGTTTACCCAGCATTTTATCATGATCATACTTAAATTTTTTCATGGTTATAATTTCATTTTCAGTATCTATAACCGCATAGGAGGGTTTTCCTGTAAAATCCCTGGGCTGTCCAGCACTTCCGGGATTTATTATTTTATTTCTGTAAATCATCATAAAATGGGTGTGTCCAACCATAATATACCTGTAATTATTAAAAAACTGCTTATCCCTGAACACCTTTTCGGCCTCATTTGCGAACAGATATCCGTCGAGATTATTATATGGCGATGCATGCACCAGATATGCCTTTCCATTACCGGTGTCCAGTTCATAATTAGTATGGAAAGTTTTCAGGAAGTCCAGATCAGACTTGCTTAAAAGTTTCATGCTTATATTCTCCCTTGTATAATCACTTAACTCCAGCATATCAAATGAACAGTTGCATGAAGCTCCCGTAAGAACCGCGTTATCATGATTTCCCATTATATTTACATCACTGTTGCTTTTTAGGAAATCTAGAACCTTTTCCGGCTCAGGGCCGTAATCAACAGCGTCTCCAAGGAAGACCATTTTATCATATTTCTCTCCATTTACCAGTGTTTCCAGCGCATCAAAATTCCCATGTACATCGGATATCACAAGAAGTTTCATAAATCTGTTATAATAATGGTGTATTTATTTTATATGTTAATTTTTACATATGAATAATTATTTATATGTAATTTTAATTTCATGTTGAATGGAAAAAATCACGGATTTGAATATTTACAAAATGTTATCTGATGAAATAAGGCTCAAGATATTGAAAATGTTATCACTTAAAAACATGGCGGTTGGAGAAATCGTAGAAGAAACAGGGATGGATCAGCCACTGATTTCCCATAAACTCAGGGAATTGAGGGAGAATGGTTTGGCAGCAAGTTACAGATCCGGAAAAAACGTAATATATTCACTGTCCAGTGAATCTTTAAAAAATGTTATTTCTGTGGTTGAGGAAGCAGGAAATACGGTTGATTATGTGTGCAACTGCATTGAATGCAAAGAGCATGATGAATGACTTTATTATTTTATCTTTCCCTACTTATTTTTGCAGTTACACTGTTGATGGTTCTCATAAAACCCAGGAATATAGGAATAGGATATTCCGCAATGGCCGGAGCTGTCATTACTGTACTTCTCGGTATTTCAACACTCAGTGATATCATACAGGTATGGGATATAGTATGGAATGCAACATTCACTTTTATATCAGTTATTATTATCTCACTTATACTGGATGAGGCAGGATTTTTTGAATATGTAGCATATAAAATTGCCATATTCTCCAGGGGATGTGGAAAAAAGCTATTTATACTGATCATACTTCTCGGATCCCTAATATCCGCGGTATTTGCCAATGACGGAACGGCACTTATACTTACACCTATTGTTTATGCCATACTCTACAGATCCGGAACGCCGAAGAACAAGATTATACCCTTCATAATGGCAACCGGTTTTATTGCAGATACATCCAGCATACCATTCATAGTCAGTAATCTTGTAAATCTGGTGACTGCAGGGTACTTCCATATTACATTTTCGAGATACACCGAAATCATGCTTATTCCTGATGCCGTATCAATAGCTGCAAGCATACTTGTTCTCTATATATATTACAGAAAAACTATAGTCAATGATTTTCATATTGACAGGGGTGTTGACCCTGCGTCTTTTATTAAAGATAAGAGGATATTTCTTCTGGCTTTTCCACTTACACTGCTTCTTATGATTCTATACTTCGTTTCCGGATTTGTTGGAGTTCCCATTTCCTTTATAGCTATTCCATTTGCCATGTTATTTTATATACTGGCAAGAACCGGTGGAAAAATTGATGCAAATCATGTAATAAAAATTGCCCCATGGCAGATAGTGTTTTTTTCACTGGGTATGTATATAATAGTATTCGGTGTAAGCAATAATGGCCTGGATGCAATATATGTTGGTATACTTGAATACTTCAACGGTTTTTCCGGACCGTTGCCTGTGATATTCAGCGGATTCTTCTTTGCATTGAACGCTGCCTTCATGAACAATATGCCATCTGTTATGATCGGAGATATTGCGATTTCAGGGCTAGCACATCCAGGAATTCTCATGTACGCTAATGTCATAGGAAACGATATTGGACCTAAATTTACACCCATAGGTTCACTGGCAACTCTCCTGTGGATATACACGCTTGAGAGAAAAAATGCAATTAAAATATCTGTATCATATTACATGAAAACAGGCTTTATTCTTGCTGTTCCTGTTCTATTTATGACGCTTCTATCCCTATACTTAACCTCATTAATTATATAATGAATCTACGACTTCCCTAAGGTCCTCATCTGAATAAACCGTATTATTGCTCTTAATATGAGCCAGAACCTTTGATATTTCACCGTCCTTTAAATCAATCCCCATACCGGTGAGCTTTTCACGGAGCGCGTGTTTTCCTGAATATTTATCAATTGTAAAGTTGCGGTGCATTCCCAGCAATGATGGATCCATAAATTCGTAGGTACTAGCATTGCTGATAATTCCATCAACGTGCACCCCGGACTTATGTGTAAAAGCATAATTTCCGGTGACTGGATAATTAGCAGGCATATTAATTCCTGTATACTCTTCAATCTTACTGGAAAGTGGTTTAAGCTGTAGCAGATCGGCTGCATCTATATCCATATGGTATTTCATCAGGACGGCCATCACCTGTGTAGGCGTAATTCCCACCCTTTCACCGAGACCGTTCACGGTTGTGTGTATTATACTTGCACCTGATTCAAGGGCTGCAAGGCTATTTGCAGGTGCCATGCCCATATCATTGTGCCCATGGAAATCGTATTGTACGCCCTTTATATCGGAAATATTGTTAAATATAAACCTTGTTTTCTCCGGTGTGAGTATCCCCAGTGTATCAGCTATTGATACTCTGTCTGCTCCAGCATCCACCGCGGTTTTTATGATGCCCCTGAGAAAATTGAGATCTGTTCTTGATGCGTCTTCTGCTGTGAACCTTACGGGAATCCCGGTGGAAGCCGCGTAGCTTATAGCATCATAAATAATATCCAGGGCTTCTAACTTGCTTTTATGTGTTTTGTAAAGTAAATGCATATCACTTACACCGTAAAAAATTGCAATCCTATCCACATTCAATGAAGCTGCTGAATCCACATCAGAAGCAACAGCCCGACTGTGCGCGATTATTTCTGATTTGATGATGCCGGACGCTTTCAAATCCATAATGTCCCTTATCCCGGAATATATATCCTCTGACACCAGTGGATGCCCTGCCTCTATCATTGCCACCCTTGCATTAGAGAGCATTGTGGCAATCTCTACTCTCTGTTTTCGGTTGAAAAGTACACCGGGGGTTTGTTCCCCTTCCCTCAAGGTTGAATCCAGTATGCCTGATCTTATAACCATAATATCAAAAGTACATTAAAAACGAATAAATAAAATTTTCGTATTGTTTTTACTAATTTCGTACTATTATAATCTACAAACTTTAGAAAAAAGAATTTTAACCAGTTATTATTACATGAAGCATGATACTTGCAGTGGATGGTGGAGGCACAAAGACGGTTGCAATCATAGTTGATGAGAATTCTAAGGAATTACTGGGAACAGGAATTTCAGGACCCAGCAATGTAAGAAGCGTTACTGCTGTTACATCCAGAAAAAACATTCTCAAGGCAATAGGAAATGCTGAGAAAATGGCAGGCATGGTGCAGATTTCTGATTCCATATACGGAATAGCCGGATACGGTGATTCCATAGCTGCAACAGAAGAAATTAAATCAATAATTGAATCTGTAGATAAACTTTCACCTGCAAATCCAGTTATAACAAACGATGGAGAAGCTGCTGCATACCTCGTGACACTGGGCAGTGATGGCATAGTAACGGCGGTTGGAACCGGATCTGTTGGTGCTTATATTAAAGATGGTAAACTTCACCGGGTAGGAGGATGGAGTTATCTCACAGACGATGCTGCTTCAGGATACTGGATAGCCAGAAAGGGCTTAGAAATGGCCGAAAAGAGCTATGATGGATTCATTGATGAGACAATACTTATTCAAAAATTCGAGGATTATTTTAAACTACCACTCCGTGATCTTGTTGCTGATATGGAATCACATTTCAATAAGAGAATTATGGCATCCCTAGCCATGATAGTAGATAATGCTGCAATGGAGGGTGATCAGATTTCAAACGATGTTCTGAAACTTGCGGCAGGGGAGATAGAGATTATGATAGATGGCATGAAACAGAAATTTAATGGTCGGATAAAGACTGGATGCGTCGGAGGTGTCATGCAATCTTCAAAAATAAGAAACATGCTCATGGACAGATATGAAAACTTAAAGATTTTTTACGGATACCATGTTGCCATCGGGAATGCAATGCGCCTCATGAATAATCGTGATGAATCCATGAGGGATTCCCTGGTTTCCCAACTTGACAGCACCATACCAAAATTATCAAGAACCGAAAAAGATTTACTTTTTATCAAATAGTATCTTTTTTAAAAAAGATATATATAAATACAATACAGATATTATTAATCTTATGAAATACCATCTATCTGATATGCTTATACTGGAGCAGGTCTCCATGGAGACTAAAAAACCGTACAGGATAATTAAAGGTATAATTTTAAAATTTCAGATGGATTATAAGCCCAGCACAGGAATGATTTATCCGGCAATAGACCGACTGCTCAAGGCTGGATTTATAAAAAAAACATCTGAGGGGTTTATCATAACAGAAGCAGGGAAAAAATACCGGAAGGAAAATCAGGAAAACTATGAGATGCTTATATCAAATTTTATGGACAACAAGCTCTTTTTTAGAAACCTGAGAAAGGCTATAAAAGACTTGATCAATAGTATTAAAGATGCTGATAAGGGATATATAAAATCCCATCAGGATGAAATAATATCCCAGATAGGCAATATTGCAGAGGGAGTAAGAAACAGGAAGTGATTATGAAATGGAATACAGTATTGAGATAAACAAATTAACAAAAATATTTAATGGCAAGGTTAAGGCAGTGGATGCTGTTAGCCTTAAAATAGGAAAGGGAGAAATATACGGATTGCTCGGACAGAACGGGGCAGGCAAATCGACCCTGATAAAAATGCTTACCGGAAGCCTGAAACCAACATCGGGTTCAGCAAAAATTGCGGGTTTTGATCTCGCAGAAGATTCAATGAAAATCAGAAGGATAACAGGTGTTGTTCCCCAGGACCTTACCACTGATGGAGATTTAAGTGGCAGGGAGAATTTGAAACTTATTGCTGATCTGTACGATATACCAAAGAAAGAGGCACTTGAAAGAATAGATGTGCTCCTCCATATGGTGGACCTTTATGATGTCAGGGACAGGCACGCTGAAAATTATTCAGGTGGTATGAGAAAGAGGCTGGAGCTTGCCTGTGGATTAATGAATACCCCGGAAGTCCTATTTCTTGATGAGCCTACACTTGGACTTGATGTAACAACAAGAGAACATCTCTGGAAGTATATAAGGGCAGTCCAGAAGGAATTCGGAATAACAATAATACTTACATCACATTACTTGGACGAGGTAGATGCACTGGCCAATGAACTTTCAATAATAGACCATGGTAAAATTGTGATATCAGGAACATCTGATGAATTAAAAAAGAGCCTAAAAGGTGATATAATTACATTAAGGGTTAAATCTGAGGAAGAATATAATGTACTTAAGAATTTTTCAGATGCCATAGAAATAAAACGCATGGAGACAGGCGATATAAGGATGAAGGTGAATAATTCCGATGAGGTCCTTCCTAAATTGATGAAATTTCTTTCGGAACACGGCATTTCTCCGGAATCAATCAATATCAGGAAACCCTCACTGGATGAGGTTTTCATAGAGTACACTGGAAGGAACATCGACTCTGAAGCAGGGAATGTGGACTATGCAAAATTAATGATGACGAGGAGATAAAAATGGGTGGTTTGATTCCTCTTACTGTAAGGGATTTGAAAAGATGGTACAGGAATCCGGTATCCGCTGTAGTTGGAGTTATACAGCCCATATTCTGGATTGTACTTTTCGGTAGTGCCTTTGATATTGCTAAATTCGGAGGGCCTGCGTCATCTGCTTTCTTCGAGGGTGCACCGGATTATATCACGTATCTCATGGGAGGGATACTTACAATAATAGGGCTTTTCACGGGTATGTTCTCCGGCGTGAATATCATATGGGACAGGAGACTGGGAATTCTTCAAAGATTCCTTATTGCGCCCATTAACCGGGCATCCATAGTATTCTCCAGGATACTTTCATCGGTGGTCAGAATCATTGTCCAGATCGTTATACTGTTCGGAGTGGCCTTCCTTATACCGGACGGACTCAAACTACAACATGGCATAGACGCGCTTGATATAGTTGTTATAATTTCTGCGGTACTTATGATCTCGTTCATATTTTCATCGCTTTTCAGCATTATTGCAGTTCGTACCACAAAGATGGAATCAGTATTCGGAATTGTTAACCTGATAAATCTTCCTCTTATGTTTGCGAGCTATGCAATGTTTCCTCCTGACCTTATGGCTGGATGGCTGGAGCATGTCGCAAGGTATAATCCCGTATCGTGGTCGGCACAGTCCATAAGAATGGTTATTATAAACGGAACTCTGAACTCAAGCCAGGCACATACTGTATTTATCTATATGATGGCGCTGCTGGCGCTGACCGTCTTTATGCTGGTCATCACATACGTTGTATCAAACAAGGAAATACGTGAATAATCAATGAATCAGTGTACCATCGCATTTTTTATTATAAAGAATATTTTTATATTCATTTAAATTAAAACCGTTTACTACAAATATTTTTATTCCTGCTCTTTTCGCTATAGTAAGCGATGTTATATCCATAAAAACATTTGTTCCTGCGCCTGTTGAATTCTGTATGGAAAGGGAAATGGCATCATTATATGACAATTCAGAATATTTTATAGCCTCTGGATCGGTCTTAGGGTCTGCTGAGTATACCCCATCAACAGAGGTTGCGTTTATAAGTATTTTAGATCCGATTCTTTCTGCAAGGAGGGTTGAAACGGTATCGGTTGTATGCCCTGGTTCTGTACCACCCATAACAACGTATCTATAATTATGTATCATCTCTGCAGCCTCATTTATTGTTGTGGGAATCTTTGAATTTACATCATCAAAAAAAGTTGTCATGGCAAGTGCATTTATCCTGGTTGCATTGATGCCGATCTCATCCAGTATGTTGTCATTGACATTATATTTCTTTAAATCTGATATATATGTTCTGGCAAGTTTGCCGCCGCCCACGACTATGCCGAATTTATCGTATGTGGAAATAAGCTTCATTGTTTCAGAAAATTTTTCCATTAATTCCAGATTAAGTCTATCCTTTGATATTATTGATCCACCGAGTGAAATAACAACACTGTTCATTTGATTTCATTAAGGTTAAATATTATTATAAAATTTTCTATAATGGATGACGAGGACTATAAACGCTATGAATTTAGAAAAGCCATGGAGGAATTGTCTGAACTTCATGGCCGTGGAACTGAGCTAATATCACTTTATATTCCCCCTGACAAACAGATTTCAGATGTTGTACAGTATTTAAGAGAGGAGTTCTCTACATCTTCCAATATAAAATCTAAAACCACTAGGAAAAATGTACTGGGTGCAATAGAATCTATAATGTCCCGTTTAAAATATTATAAACAGCCACCGGAACATGGCCTCGTTTTCTTTGTGGGGCATGTGGCAACACGAGGGGATCAGACAGAAATGTATACAAAGATAGTAGAGCCACCTCAGCCGATTCAAACCTTTCTTTATAAGTGTGATTCAAGCTTTCACCTTGAACAGTTAACTGATCAGCTAAGGGAAAAGGAATTATACGGGCTTATTGTAATAGACCGGAAGGAATCTACCATTGGATTTTTAAAGGGAACAAAAATCGAGGTTGTTGATTATGAATACTCACTTGTGCCCAGCAAACACAGGCAGGGTGGTCAGTCATCACGAAGGTTCGAGAGGCTTATAGAGATAGCCGCCAATGAATTTTTCAAAAAAATGGGAGATATAGCAAACAGCACATTTATGCCCGTTATAAAGGATATAATTACCATCTTTGTGGGTGGTCCCGGTGCGACAAAGGAATATTTCATAGAAAAGGATTATCTCAGAAATGAAATTAAGGAAAAAATCAAGGATCTGTTTGATATAGGATATACAGATGAATCCGGGCTGCGAGAGCTTGTGGAAAAGGCATCTGAATCAATTAAAGACATGCGTATTACCCGTGAAAAGGACATAATAAACAGATTCCTCAGAGAAATAAAGAAATCGGACGGTGGACTCGGTGTGTATGGAGAAGATGCAATAATGAACGCACTTAAGATAAAGAATCTTGAGCTCCTTATAGTATCAGATAGCATAAGAAAAAGGAAATATTTTTACCGATGTCCCACATGCAATCTTGAAAAAACATTCACCTCTGAACCTACTGAACAGCCCTTATGCGACAACGATGGGACACCCATGAACTTCGAGAGGGAGGATGATTTCATAGAGGACCTGTATAAAATGGCAGAGGAGTCCGGAACAAAGGTTGAAATGGTATCGGAGGACAGTGATGAGGGAAGATTACTGAAAACTGCATTCGGCGGACTTGCAGGAATACTTAGATATGTCCCTGAAAATCAAATCAGCATGTAATGATGAATCAGTGTGGTTTATAAAAATACATCAAATAATATCTTTCAAAAAATAATAAATATAAATTTACCATAAAAGATAATGAATCCATTCTTCCTCTTTTTCAAAAAATTCAGGAAGTATTCGAGAAACCATATTATGAAGGCTTCCATTTTATCCATAGCTGTTATCATATATTCTGTATTCAGCGAATTTTATATTGAAAATCCCATAGCTTCCAGTGGTGTACATTCACTATTCACAAGCTTATGGTGGACTATGCAGACAATTACAACGGTAGGTTACGGAGATACCCCTGTTTACGGCATTATGGGAAGAACCAATGGAATGATTATAATGGTTGTTGGTATCGGTTCCCTTGGATATCTTACAGCGGGAATAACCAGCATGCTCATAGATATAAGATTATCATCAAAACTGGGTGAGAGAATGGCTACTGAAAAAAAGCATATAATACTGTGCAACTATAATGAAAGCACGAAAAAGGTACTGGATAAAATCAAGAATGACGGTATAGATATAGTAATACTCAATGAGAATGAGGTAAAGGGAGATAATGAGTATACCTTTGTCAAGGGCAGTTTTTTGAGGGAAAGCGATCTTATAAAGGCAGGTATCAAGAAGGCATCATCTGTGATTATTTTCTCTAGGGAGGAGGACAAAGACCAGATGGCCATGGATGCTGAAACAATATTGTCTTCCATGATAATAAGAAAATTAAACCAGAAAATAAGAATAATCGGCGAAATTCTGAACCCTGACAGCAGGGAGCACGCGGCATCGTTTATGGATGATATAGTAATAAAGGGAGATGTTTCATCAATGCTCATTTATTCATCCATAATGATACCTGGCATACCGGAGTTTATAAATGAGCTTCTTACCGGAAATAATATCGGTGAGGAAGTCATTGATAAAAAATATATCAATAAAACATATAAAGAATTTATCTCAGAAATGGAAAAAAGCAATAAAATTATACTGGGCTTCAGAAAGCAGGATAGAATAGAATTAAGAAAAAATTCTGATGAAAAAATAGAGTCAGGAAGTTATATTTTTATAAAAAATTGATTATTGATATAAGCCCATTTCCTCTGTTTTCTTTTTCTCGCTTATATCTCTTCCCATTGTAGCTGCAAGGTCGGTGTAGAATTTTATGACGTTCTTGTCTACCGAGGGCCTTATGGACTTCATTGCCTTCAGGAATGCTTCCTGGTTAACCTCGGTGGCATCAGGATTTTCACGGTATGCCATCATACCAGCTTCCCTGCACAGATTTTCAAGGTCTGCGCCTACATATCCGTCGGTTTTCTTTGCTATCTCCTGAAGATTCACATCCTTTGCCAGAGGCATTTTCTTTGTATGGACCTCCAGTATTTTCAGTCTTCCCTCTTCCTCAGGAGGCGGTATATAGATAATTTTATCAAATCTACCTGCCCTGAGCAGTGCCGGGTCTATTATATCCGGACGATTTGTTGCAGCGATAACAACAACACCGTTCAGAACCTCTATGCCGTCCATTGATGTCAGTAGCTGGTTGACTATTCTCTCTGTAACACCTGAATCCATTGATGCACCTCTCCTCGGTGCTATTGAATCTATTTCGTCCATGAATATTATTGCAGGGGAAACCTGTTTCGCCTTCTTGAATATCTCCCTTACAGCCTTTTCGCTCTCTCCTACCCATTTAGAGAGGACTTCAGGACCTTTTACAGATATGAAGTTTGCATTGCTTTCATTGGCAACGGCCTTTGCTAAAAGTGTCTTTCCTGTTCCCGGTGGGCCGTATAATAGGAATCCTTTTGGAGCCCTGATGCCTAGCCTTTTGAATACATCCGGTTTCAGCAGAGGAAGTTCCACCGCCTCCCTGAGTTCTGATTTGACCGATTCCAGGCCGCCTATATCATCCCATTTTATGCTGGGAACCTCCACTGTTACCTCTCTCAGGCTGCTGGGTTCAATGGTTTTCAGTGCTTCCATGAAATCATCCTCTGTTACAATCATTTTTTCCAGCACATCGGTTGGAATGGGTTTGTCAAGGTCTATTTCGGGAAGATAACGCCTCAGTGCGTTCATTGCAGATTCTCTGGTCAGCGCAGCGAGATCAGCTCCAACAAAACCGTATGTTATATCTGCAATCCTGTTGAAAAACTCGCTTTCCTTCTCGTCGTCCATCCCCAGCGGCATTCCTCTTGTATGAATGGTCAGAATTTCCACTCTCCCCTTCTTATCAGGGACTCCTATTACTATTTCCCTGTCGAATCTTCCAGGTCTTCTCAGAGCAGGGTCAACGGCATCCAGTCTGTTTGTTGCACCTATTACTATAACATGGCCACGATCCTTCAGACCATCCATCAATGTTAAAAGCTGGGCTACTACCCTTCTCTCTACCTCACCCTGAACATCCTCTCTTTTCGGTGCAATGGAATCTATTTCATCAATGAATATTATTGATGGCTCGGATTCGTCTGCCTTCTGGAATATTTCTCTCAGTTTCTGCTCACTCTGCCCATAGTATTTGCTCATTATTTCAGGACCGTTGATAGCGTAGAAATTTGCTCCACTCTCATTTGCAACTGCCTTTGCTATTAAAGTCTTCCCTGTACCCGGTGGACCGTTGAGCAGTACACCCTTCGGAGGTGTTATTCCGAGTCTCTCGAAAAGCTCCGGGTGTTTCAATGGCAGTTCTATTATTTCCCTTATTTTTCCTAGCTGATCTGAAAGGCCGCCTATGTCCTCATAGCTAACCTTTGTTACCTCGTCCAGAACCTCTGATGCCGGGTCTTCTCTTATCTCCACGTGAGTTTCCTCACTGACCTCCACTGGTATCTTGCTGGGAATTGTTTTTATTACCTTGAAAAGAAGCCCTGTATGCCCTGCAAGGGTCAATCCCGGAACGCTTATGCTGTCCTGTTCTATCAATGGTCTTCTTATTAAGGCTTTCTGGACAAAGTCATCTATGCCTTCCCCAAATCTAAGTTTCTGATCCTTCCTTATAATAGGCGCCAGTACGACCTTCTTGGCATCTTCCACCTCTACCTTCTTTACCTTTACCTTGTCACCTATGGATGCACCACAGTTGTTTCTCATAACACTGTCTATTCTGACAATACCCTTATTTTCATCCTCTGGCCTGGATCTGAATACCCTGCCTACCGTGGAGCGTACCTTTTCAATAGATACAACGTCCCCTATTTCAACATTAAGATCTAATCTGGATATTTCATCGAGTCTCACTCTGGCCATACCAGGGTCAACTGCATTTGCCTCAGCTACTCTGAGTGTAATTCCATCATCTGGTTTCATGGTACCATATTTACTAAATAGTATTTTAAAATATTGATATGTATTAATTACCGCAAACATAATAAGTAGTGTAATTTAAACTAGAAGCTTGAAAAAAATAAGCGTTATTACCTGGAATCATATAACATTAGATAATTAATTTATTTTATGAGTTCATGGGATTATCATGGAAGTTACAAAGCGCAGTTATTCCTCATCAGCCAATCTCGGACCTGGTTACGATATATTATCACTTGCCCATAAAGCATTTTTTGATTCTGTCACTGTAAAAAAAACTGGAGGAGCAGGTATAAAAATTATATCTGATTCTACTCCAGAAAATCCTGAAAACAATTCTGCCGGCCTCAGTGTTATGAAAATACTGGGCGACAGGGGCATTAAGGATGGTCTTGAGGTGAGAATTAATAAAGGTGTTCCCATAGGTCTGGGGCTGGGTAGCAGCGGGGCATCCTCATCAGCATCGGTGAAAGCGGTGAATGAATTGTTTGAACTAAATATGAGTCCTGATGAAATGGTATACTATTCCATGTACGGTGAAATCGCTGCCTGCGGATCAGCACATCCTGATAATGTCTCCTCCGGTATATACGGTGGATTGACACTGATAAGCTCAACATCTCCGGTGAGGGTCAGGAAAGTTAAAATCAATTATGAGATGAGTTTGTTACTGATCATACCGTACTCACATATGGAAAAGAAGACCCAGAAGGCGAGGTCAATGGTCCCTGATAAAATCAGCATGACTGACCATGTACTGCATGCATCAAGAATTTCTACAATGCTTTATGGTTTTATGAATGGAGATCGTGATGCAATAAGGGAAGGGATGATGGACGACATAGTTGAAAAATCAAGGGAGGCATTATTCCCATATTACAGGCAGATAAGAGAGAAAGCCATATCAGAAAATGCAATATCAATATGTGTTAGTGGTGCAGGGCCCTCGATTTTAATATTCACAGATGAAAATACAAAGAAGAATGAAATTATATCAAATACAGATAGAATAATGAAATCGTACAATGTTGATTATAACATTAAGGAAACATCAATTCTGGAGGATTACGATGATTAGAGAGGATATTAATAAAATATATGCCAAACCGGTCACGTTTCCCATATACCAGACCACTTCGTATATTGTGCCTGATGGTGAAAATTACAGATATAGCAGAGAGTATAACCCCACTGTAGAAAATCTTGGGAAACAGATAATGCGAATGGAGGGTTCTGAGGATTATAATGTATTTTCCTCCGGAATGGGGGCCATAACAACTACATTACTGGCACTTTCCAACCCAGGTGATAGGATATTGACACATCTTGATATCTTTGCCAGGTCTTATCACTTCATGAAAGATTTTATGGGAAAATGGGGAATAAATACTGATATATCGGTTCCGGGCACAGAAAATATTATAAAATCCATCAGGAAAGATACAAAAATCGTTTTTATTGAAAGTGTTACTAATCCAATACTGAGAGTAAATGATATCAAGGCAATATCGGAACGGTGCAATGAGGTGGGGTCCCTGCTAATTGTGGACTCTACTGTTCCGACTCCCCATAATCTCAAATCGATTAAACTGGGTGCGGACGTAGTTATACACAGCTCATCAAAGTTTATTGCAGGGCACAATAATGTTATTTCCGGACTGGCAGCAGGGAGAAAGGATTTAATGGAAAAAATTGATGCCATGAGAAGAACACTGGGGACAACACTTGATCCGAATTCTGCATTCCTTACAGAGACGGGTATGAAAACTCTCGGTATAAGAATGGAAAAGATCAATTCAAATGCAATGAAAATAGCCAGTTCCCTTAAGGATAACCCGGAGATTAAGGGGGTAATATATCCAGGGCTCCAGGAACATCCAGATTATGATACTGCGATTAAATATATGAAGGGTTATTCCGGAATAATTTGCTTTGAGATCAGAAATAATGCTCAGAAATTTGCGGAAAACCTTAAAAGGGTAATCCCTGCTAATACAATGGGCGGTGTTGACAGTATAGTGTCTACGCCCAAAACCATGTCTCACAGGTCCCTCACAGTTGATGAATTGAAAATACTGGGAGTTAATGATAATTTTATAAGGCTATCAGTTGGAATAGAAGACCCTGAAGAAATTTTAGAGGATATTAATAACGCACTTTCATTCATATAATGGATTTTATATAGTTCTTTATTGCAAGTTCAGTTCCTGAAAAATCCTTATTATCTACAATTAGAACATCATTCCCGCACTGATCAAGAGAATATTTTTCTATTACACTATATACAGGCAGCTGTTCTACAAGTCTTTCCCCGGGAGAATTCAAATGTGTATAGTTTACCCTTTCTTTTAATCTGCTGCTGTGCAGATTCCTGTCTGATATGTGTATGTATATCTTGATTATTTTATCCCTGATATCCTCATCAAGCATTTCCGGAATAAAATAAAGCGTCTCCAGTATAAGGGGCTCACCGTTCTTTATGGCCCTTCTGAGTATTGCGTTAATTCCTGGATACATATATTTTGACTGCTCTATGTAACCCCTTATTATATTTTTATCACTCTTTTCGCCGAATATTGAATAGGCACTGTAAACACTCACATCCATAAGTCCACTATCCGCATATGGCCTCAAAAACTCTCTCAGGTAATCCCCTGAAAGCACTATATTGATATTGAATTCCCTTCCTATATATCCGGAGATGCTGGTCTTTCCGACACCGGGAATTCCCCCGATCAATACCACAGGAATCATGTTGGCAGTATCATGAAAGGATTATTAATTTTTGTTAAATTATGGTCATAATATAGTTCTATATATGCGTATAAATGTACTTTTAAGCTGTAAGAATTTCAATAAATTTTTAAATGATAAGCTAATATCAATATGATAATTATGGCTACAGAAACATGGGAAGTAAAGGAAAATGATAGACCTAGAGGATTGGACGGCATATCAGACAAGCAGATAGACTACCACTTTGATTTCCATTATAAGGGATATGTGGCGAAACTTAACGAAATATGGTCAAAATTGCCCAGCGTTGATCTAACAAAGGCCAATCAGAATTACAGCGACCTCAGAGAAATGAAGCTGGAAGAGACTTTCAACTACGATGGGTCAATGCTCCATGAATACTATTTCGAGTCATTGAACAAGGAGCATGTTGCAATGCCTGCATCAGTAAAATCAGC
>JAKAAT010000082.1 GCA_021802205.1 Thermoplasmata archaeon | reverse complement strand
CGGCCATATCTTGAATGGAATTTATCTGAAAATGATCCGGAAAGAAAATTGAATGCAATTCCGATAATTATGCCCGCAAAAGCAATTATTCCAAGATATATCGTCTGGAGCCTGGATGGAACTAATAATTCTATTACATATGGGAGGAATAATGACTCAAAGGAAGTCCATAAATAATTATTTCCAAGATATACGGAATTCATCCCAAAAATATACCTGAAAGACTTCAATGAGTATTTGTTCACTATAATGCATAAGCAGATAGCTTATAAATTAATCTTTCAGTATCTTATAAAACATGGCAAATCCTATAAAGAAAAATCCTCCTGCGGCATAAAAAACATATCCGAAACCAAGGGAATATGATGAAGAAAAATAAAGAATTAATCCATATATGAGTGGTGACACAGAGGATGCACCACCTGTCGCCATGTTATAGTAACCCATATATTTTCCAGTCTCCTCACCAGGGGACATATCACTGGCTAAAGCGTCGGAAACACTCATGAATATTCCATATGACATGCCTATTATGGAGCCCAATATAAGAAAATACACGAATTTTTCAAATTCAGGTATAAGAATCATCGCGATTCCACCGATAACAGTTATATAAACAAGGATCTTTTTTCTGCCTATTTTATCTGACAATACACCGAAAACAAATGATGCAAATGCAGATGTGATAAGTACTACAATGCCGGCGATTGAGACATAATATGCTGGATTTGCGTAATGCAATATGTATTTAAAAAAATACAGCTCAAAGAATGATAGCCCTATAACACCTGAAAATACCATGAAGCTTCCAACAACTACATAGATATAATTTTTTAAACCATTTTTTAAATTGAACATATCCATGAATAATTTTGTTATCCCCGGCTTCTTCCGCTTGATTATCAGGTCTGATTTTTTGATGGTGTTGGTAGACAGAAGGGCGGTAACAACCACCACGACCGTTATTAAAACAATTACATACTGCCTGTACTGGGTGTCTATCAGGAAACCGGTGATGCCATATCCCATCATAGAGCCTAAAAGTCTGAATATGCCGCCTATTCCACTGCCCTTGCCCCTTTGATCTTCACCCAGAATATCTGCGTATAGTGGCTGGTATGCCCCTACTGCCACATTCGAAGAGACCTGTATCATAATATACCCTAGAAGAACCCCCGCAAGTGTAATAGTTAGAAGCTGATTAAGAAACATTGATAGCACTATAAATATTGATCCTGCCATAATATAAGGTCCACGGCGGCCCCACCCGAAATTATATTTGTCACTCAATGTCCCGAAAAAAAGGCCGATAAATACACCGAGGGCAGTACCTATAAATGCAATTATTCCCAGGAATAAACTGCTTTTATTATAGGACAATAATTCAATGGGCAATATATAAGATTCGTATGAAATCCATAGATAATTTGTGCCAAGATGTATGGCATTCATTTTTAATAAATAGCTGGTGCTTTTTGGTATATTTACCACTTTTTATTAACATAGCTATAGTATTAATAAACATACGTTTTGTATATTGATAGTTTTCATATAACTTCCAGAAAGGATAAAGGCAATAAATCATTACGACTTTAGTACCGGACATTGTATGGTTATAAGGGTATATAAGGTATAATTCTGTACAAATATTTTAGCATGGAAAAAACCTGGACAATTTCAGTAAGGAATAGAACTTTATTATATAACTTAAGGCTATAATCCCTATGGCCGATAAAAGTATTGATAAACAGGTTGATAAATATTATAACGAAGCAATGAAACTTTTTGATGATGAAGTATATGATAAAGCAATTCTTCCTTTAACCAGGGCCATTAAATTAGACGGAGCCAACCCAGACTACTATGAAAAGCGTTCATGGTGTTACATATATACAGGCGAGAGCAAGAAGGCAATAGAAGATATAGATAAGGCCTTGTCTATAGTTAAAAAGCCGGAGTATTACATTGCAAAGGCATATGCATTGATAAATGATAACAATAACAGCGAGGCATACGCAGCACTTGACACTGCAATAAATATGGCTCCGGGAAATCCCGATTACCATTCTATTAAAGGAGACCTTCTTCTTGATGACAAAAAATATGGCCCTGCTATAGAACAGTATAATATAGCAATAAAAATACTTCCCGGTGTATACCAGTTTCACTATGGAAAAGCCATGACTTATTCGTATATGGAAAAATTTCCTGAAGCACTTGAAGAATATAACAGGGTTATAGAAATCGAGCCAAATTTTGGAGAAGCTTATTACAACAGGTCAATAATTTATCTTAATCAGGGCAAGTTTGAAGATGCTATCCTGGATGCTGAGAGGGCAATAGATCTTGAATCAGACGTTCCGGATAATTTCGATTTAATGGGAAACATTCTAACAGCAATGAAAAAATACAAAGAGGCTTTGAAATATTATGCTGAAGCAATAGAACTTGACAGTAGATTTGCTGCCGCCTATTATGATATGGGGATTATGTACGATATTATGAAAAACTATAGTAACGCTATTGAAAATTATGATAAGGCAATTAAACTGGTTGATAATTACTATGAGGGCACGAAATCGCCTTCAAATGCAGCTATTCCCGCATTTCTTAAAAAAGCACATGACTTATATTTGCTTAATAAAGCTGATGATGCCATTGCTACCTATGAACAGGCATTGAAGAGAGAACCGGGAAGTGTAATAATCCCGGTAAAAATGAGCCATGTGCTATTTGAACTGGCAAGGTACAGTGATGTGATATCCCTGCTCTCACCAGTTTTTTCATATGGCCTGAAAACTCTTGAAAAGATGTGCAAAGAAGATGAATGCGAGAATAAGGACCTTGTATCAGGATTAAAGGACCTTATCAATAGTTGCAATGCTACAGGTAAAAAAGAGAATGTCGATTCATATAACAAATTACTGCATGCCATACAATCAAGCAATACACATGAATAAATTGTATAGTTAAGTGAAATGATAACTATACCTATTCCTGGTATACATTAATAATTCAAGCAAAATGGAACCTGCTAAAGATAAAAAAAGGTCAAGACCGGAACCAAAAAGAATGATAGAAGGCATAGAGTGTACACACGGAGTTTAAGTATCATAAAGATGATAACTTTTGAAAGCAGATATTTATAAGGTTAACATATACGGTAACCTTACTAAATGCCATTACGCCTTATACATTTCGAATTTTTGTAGCTTACTGATTTTTGCTTTCATTAAATATTTAATTTGGTGCTACATTTATAAATATGTTTAAATTTTCCATCACAGGATAAATTCAATGTAGAATAGAATTTTTATATCAGGCAATAAATAATATTTAACCTTATGAAATAAATTCAATACTTATATTTTTTTACTATTAAAGTTTTTAGGACAATGGAAAGGCTAGATATTAGAATTTCTATTATTTTATAAATAATTCTATATATTATTTATAAATTTTTAAAATTATAGCATGTTTATATAACAGGGTTAACATCAAACTATATGGGTGATATAGAAAATATATCAAAAAATCCGGAAAATCTGCTAAAAATGTTATTATTCCATAGAAATCCAGAATTGAATGGAAGACTGGAAACATTTGTGAGAATGCTTGAGCCAGCGAACATTGTTGTTATTACTGAACCGGATTTTTATGAAAAAAAACTGGTAGGAGAAATGGCAACAGACCATGAACTTATAGAATTGAATAGGAAATATTATAGTAATTCTTACCTGTACAGGAGCAATCCAGATGATGTTGCAAGGACCGAGAAAGATACATACATATCCAGCTTAGATGAGAAGAATGCTGGTGCAACCAATAACTGGATGGAACCAGAACAATTAAAATCTCGCATTTTTAATTTAATTAAAGGTTCAATGAAGAATAAGACTATGTATATAGTGCCATTTATTCTTGGCCCTGCAGGTTCTAAATACAGTGAAGCAGGCATACAGCTTACAGATAATCCATATGTTGTAATTAACCTGATAAAAATATCGCTTGTTGGAAAAGAAGCCATAAACCGTATAGAAAAAACAGGCAAATATGTGGTAGCAGTCCATGTAACCGGCACCCTGGATAAAAATAACAGGTACATTGCACATTTCACAGATGAAGACCTGATAATAAGTGTAAATACAGCATATGGGGGAAATGCCCTTCTGACCAAAAAAGCCTATGCACTCAGGATAGCAAGTGTGCACGCAAGGGACAATTCAAGAATGGCAGAACATATGATGGCACTTGAAGTTACATCGCCAGATGGGAGAAAATATGGGATCTCTGGTGCTTTTCCAAGTGCCAGCGGCAAAACAAACCTCTCCATGATAAGGACTCCCGCTGATATGGATGGCTGGGATGCGCAGCTATTGAGTGATGATATTATATGGATGCATATCAATAATGACTCACTCTACGCAATTAACCCAGAATATGGATTTTTCGGTGTTGCACCCGGCACCAATGCAACAACAAATCCCAATGCAATGAAAGCATTCAATAGAGATACAATTTTTACAAACACAGCACTAACAACGGATGGCAAACCATGGTGGTATTCACTTGATACGTCGGTAAATGAGGTATATAACTGGCATGGCAATTTAACAACAGATTTAAAGAATGCGGCCCATCCAAACTCACGTTTCACTACACCAATAAAGAATTACCCCTATCTTTCTAATAAATTCTATGATAATGAAGGCTTGAAGATTGACGCTATGTTATTCGGCGGGAGGCGCAGTGATCTCATACCGCTTGTAAGGCAGGCGAAGAGCTGGGCACAGGGGGTACTTTTCGGTGCAATGATAAGGGCGGAAACAACGGCCGCCACAACGGGAAAAGTTGGAATACTGAGAAACGACCCTATGGCCATGATTCCCTTCTGCGGATATAACATAGGCGATTACTTCCAGCACTGGCTTGATATGGGGAAACTTGTAAAGCACAGACCTGAAATTTTTTATGTGAACTGGTTCAGAAAGGATTCTGATGGAAATTTCATATGGCCTGGCTTCAGTGAGAATTTCAGGGTTATTGAATGGATTGCCAGCAGGCTGGATGCAAAATCAAATGCCATTGAAACTCCTGTTGGATTAATTCCTGACATAGCTAATTTCCCTTCTGGGAATTTAGGCAAAAAGAAATTGGAACAGCTCTTTGAGATAGATTACCCTGGATGGTTAAAGGAACTTAACGAAATAGAACCATTTTTCAAAAAGATAGGCGATAGTTTCCCCGAAGAACTGTGGAGAGAATTTCATAACATGAAAGATGGAGTGGAAAAACAAATTTAAATTATAATATTTGCAATTAATTTTAACATTATATTTTATTGGTAACCAGATCATAAATGCTTACAGAATTGAATAAAACAGTGATAAAGCAATTA
>JAKAAT010000023.1 GCA_021802205.1 Thermoplasmata archaeon | reverse complement strand
TTAAATTTTCCTAATTGATTGATAATTGGCCTTTCTATGATAATAATTGCCATGGATTATAGATTAAATGAAGATAGGTTGCTGGGGGAACAATAGGAAAAGATATTAATATTGGAAACTGGTAAGATATATTTATAATTATATATCTAATTCACACCATGTGCCAGCATCATACCAAAGTAATTTTCTACATAATGATAATCCAGAGTAACCTGCATTCCTGAATTTTTAAGAAATCCGTTAAGAATTACCATATTCCAGTAGCTATCAGTTTTCGCTTCTACTATCATACCCTGCTCCATATTCTCTATTCCCTGAAGCGAGCCTCTCTCAAAATATCCCTTTATTTTATCTTCATAGAGTTTCGCATAGTCTGAGTATCCATATGGTCCAGTTTTACTATGTGTATGTGCCTGATCAGCACTGAATATGACACTTATTTTAATATCCATGCTGTCAACTGTATTCCATATATTACGGCCAAGTCTCATAAGCTTTTCCGTATCTGATATTCTTGGCTGAGAGATAATACTGAGTTTTTGCTTACCAAAAAATGTTAAGGGGATTATTGTTCCAAAATCTTCGGGAAATACAGAAAGAGGCCCTGAAGAGGTTGCAAAATTAACTGTAACCATTTCCTTTCCGAATTCAGCAGCTATATTCCGAACAATTTCCTTATCTGTTTTATGATCACTTACTAGTTTGGCCGTTTTCGTTGAATATTCTCCATGAAGATTTTCAGTGTTAATTATAGGTATTCCACTTGAAAGTGTCATTCCATGGGGAGTCAGTATTATTATTGAATCTGAACTATCACCTCTAGTTACTTCAAGTATTTTATCGTGAAGCAGTTTGCTTTCTTTATTTGGCATGTCTATTATCTCATCTCCGTGTGGAATTACGTAAAGCCTTTCTAGCACCATATTTTCCAATGGCAAAATAACTAATAAATATAACCAAAAATATTTGATAAATGGAATCTAATTTAAAAATGTCTTTATATTATCTATAATATATTTAAAATTAGAATATTATTCTAGGAAAAACCTTACTGGAATTTATTACATATAATTCTTTCATATATGGGCCCCTTCTGCGTCAAATTACTTTTAAATAAACATATATTGTCTATTAACAATATGCCATCGAGCATGGGTAACTCGGATATATTGGGTTTACTACTACCTCTCCTGGTCCGCGCAATGGTTATATGTGGTATAAATTTCATATTGTTCTGTTTATATTCTGGGAATAGGTGAATAATAGAGTTATAAATGCCATAAAGATACGGGCTTTCAAGAACCATGGCGATAACTCTGGGATGAATATTGTCGGGAAAAGCAGTTATACCGCAAATTCTAGCAGGGATTTTATTACTATTGATTTTTTCCAGTTCCGTGCTTATGCGATCCGATTCTTTTTTATTAATATCCCCTAGAAACAAATATGTTAAATGGAGATTATTAAGATCTGTGAACTTCAAATTCCATTGATTAAAAAGACTCCTTGCTTGGGATTCTATTTCCGGAGATGCCTTGACATCTGATGCTATGAACATTCTCATATTTTAAAATTATTGATTCTCCTCAATAAATTTTTTTATTTCATCAATATTATCCATTATTAATTTAGCCTTGGCAACTCCAAATGAAAATGGAAATTTATCTTCCTCGCTGTTCATCAATGTCAATACTTTATGCCCTTTGAATTCGGTAACCTTTGCAACCATGAAAATGTAATCAAATTGTAGAATAAAATTTTATTGCTTTTAGGATGTAATTTAGAATTTTTCCCTATGGAATAAAATCTTCAATCCAACCTGTAAAAAAGTGTTAAGTCTTCTATTACGCTGCTCAGAACGGTAATTGTATTGCTTCTCTCAACTCTCTCTATTGCCGAGATACTGTTAATTATCCTCTCCAGATCCTTTCTGCCTCTGGCTTTAATCACAGCCATAAAGTCGTAATCGCCAAGTATGTAATAGAGAGAACATATACCTTTAATTTGAGAAATTTGTTTTCCTATCTCTTCAGAATATCCAGGACCGTATCTAGCCTTAATCATAGAAATTGCAGTTGAGGTTTCCGGAAGAAGTTCATCATTTAATTCAGGTATAAAACCCTTTATTATATGATCATCTTCCATTTTTTTGATTCTTTTCTGTACAGATGATTTTGAAATATTAACAGTATCAGCAATTGTTTGAAGATTATTTGTTTTCAAATTGAGCATACTCTTTAAAATATCCAGGTCTTTTGAATCCATATACCATTATAACTATTATAAATATATTAATTACTCCCTCTATAGAAATTATATTATTTGTAATAATAAATAATATCAGTTTATAGTTAAATGCCGATATTATAAATCTTTATTCTGATAATTTTCGATATTTTATTCTATTTTCATGAACAATTTTTAAATATAATATATAATTACAATATTGATAATGATGAAATCCGGCATGGATAATATTAACAGTACAACAGAAAATACGTTCCTGACATGGAGCAGACAGAGGGATTGGAATCCATTAAAAATAGTTTCATCTGAGGGATGTTATTTCGAGGATTCTAAAGGAAAAAAATATTTAGACATGTCTTCCCAGTTGATGTGCTCTAATCTCGGACATGGAAACAAAAAAATTATAGAGGCCATTAAAAGGCAGGCAGATAAGCTTGCGTATATAGCGCCCTCCTTCGATACAGATATACGCCAAGAAGTTTCAGGGAAGTTAAGATCAGTCCTTCCAGCAAATCTAACAAAGTTTTTCTATGGGAGCTCCGGAACTGAAGCAAATGAGGCCGCAATAAAAATAGCCAGAATGTATAATTCCCATAAAAAGAAAAATAAGATAATATCATTTTACAACTCCTATCATGGCTCCACACTGGGCAGCCTCCAGTTAACGGGAGACTACAGAAGAAAACTTGTAGATAGTTATGAAAACGCAACCGGGTTTGTCCATGTTGCCCCTCCATTTTGCTATCATTGCCCATTTAACCTGAAATATCCTGAATGTAATCTTGCATGTGCAGAGAATTTGGAATATACTATCAGGCAGGAAGGGAATGTCGGAGCCGTAATTTTTGAACCGGTAACAGGAACCAATGGTGTGGTTGTTCCTCCAGAAGGATTTGTTAAAAGAATCAGAGAAATCACCAGTGAAAACGATGTTCTGCTTATTGCTGATGAAGTTATGACAGGTTTCTGCCGTACAGGAGAGTGGTTCGCTGTTGACCACTGGAAGGTAAAACCAGATATTCTTACTACGGCAAAGGGAATAACTGCAGCATACGTACCACTATCCCTGGCAGCTGTGGACAGTAAGATATCCGATTATTTTGATGATAATATTTTTGCCCATGGGCACACATATGAGGCACACCCACTGATGCTTGCGGCGGCTTCAGCGGCCATAGATGAGTATAAAGATTATGTGCTGGAAAATGTGAAGAAACTCTCATCCTTCTTTGCGAAAAAGTTGCTTGAATTAAAAGAGAAACATCCATCTGTTGGAGATGTTCGAAGCATCGGGCTTTTCGGTGGTGTTGAGCTTAACAAAGACCGCGAAAGGAGGATTCCATTCAACACCAGTGAAGATAAAATTGCCGGGAAACCTCTAATGGTTTCAAGAATTGCAAAATATGCCATGGATCATGGCGTCTACATAAATACATGGATTTCACATTTTATTGTGGCTCCCCCACTGATTGTGAATAAGGAAGAACTTGAAGAGGGCTTCAATGTTATAGACCATGCCCTGGAAATATCAGATAATGAGGTTATAAAATGAAGACAGAGAATATGGAATATGAGGTATACAATTACATCAACGGAAAAAGAGAGAAGAATACCGGAGATAGCGAATTTACCGTATATAATCCAGCATTCGGGAAGAGGATAGCCACGGTATATGACACTGGAAATGATGAAGTTGATAATACTGTAGATTTTGCATACAGCGCCTTTCTAAAATGGTCAAAGATACCTATTACAGATAGAATAAAATTCCTTTTCAGGCTGGAAAACCTCATGCGGGAAAATGCTGACGAACTGGCAAAAATGGTTACCATTGAACATGGAAAAACGTTTAAGGAATCACAGGGCGAGGTTATGAGAGCTATAGAGAATGTGGAAGCGGCATGTTCTTCAACGTATAATATTATGGGCAGAAACAGCAAAAACATTGCAGGCGGCATTGATGAGGAACTCTTCAGGGTTCCCATGGGAGTTTTTGCTGCAATAGCACCCTTTAATTTTCCCATTATGGTTGCCTTCTGGTTTATTCCATACGCTGTTGGTCTGGGTAATACCATTATAGTTAAACCGTCGGAGAAAACACCACTTACACTTCAAAAAACTGTGGATTTATTTGAACAGGCCGGTTTTCCACCGGGAGTAATCAGCATAGTTAATGGTTCGGTTAACACGGTAAATGCAATTCTGAACAACAAAAAAATATCAGGTGTCAGTTTTGTTGGGTCCACTGGTGCTGCCAGATACATTGTATCTACCGCGGCTGCAAACCATAAACGTGCACAGGCCGGGGCATCTGCAAAGAATTACGAACTTGTGATGCCTGATGCTGATCTGGATAAGGTTGTACCTCATCTTATCTCATCTTTTTATGGAAATGCAGGTGAACGTTGCCTTGCTGGTTCTGCCTTAGTCACTTTGCCGGAAAATCATAAAAAACTTGTTGAAAAGTTCAAAATGGAAGCAGAAAAACTTAAACTGGGTTATGGCCTGGATGATAAGGTGTCACTGGGTCCGTTAATAAGGTCAGAACATAAGCAAAGAGTTCTCGGTTATATTGATTCAGGCGTCAGTGAGGGAGCCAATTTAACACTTGATGGAAGAAAATTCAGTGCTGGGAAATATTCAGCAGGGTATTTTCTCGGTCCCTCCATATTTGATAATGCAGATCCGGATATGAAAATTGTCCGTGAGGAAATATTCGGACCGGTTGCCAGTGTGGTCGAGGCTAAAAATATCGATGATGCCATAGAAATCATAAATAAAAGCCAGTACGGAAATGCATCTACAATATTTACAAAATCCGGAGAATATGCTGAGAAATACATAGAAGGAGTTCAGGCCGGAAATATAGGGGTAAATATCGGTGTGGCTGCACCTATTGCCTTTTACCCATTTGCCGGCTACAAGGACTCGTTCTTCGGGGATTTGCATGCACAGGGTGGTCCTGATCATGTGATGTTCTATACTGACAGCAAGGTAGTTATAAAGAGATGGTGAAAATGGAAATAAATAAAGGAGAGGAAAATAAATGAGTTTAGAGATAGACTTTGAGGGAGTCAAATTTAAAAATCCATTCTGGGTTGGGTCTGGTCCGACCAGCGGGTCTGCAGATAAAATAATACAGGCACTTAAGGCAGGGTGGGGTGGAGTTGTTATTAAAACGATTGGTGACACCATAGTTAGAAAGGGTGTCAGGCCCATGTACTCTGCCATGAGAAGCCAGAGCAGGGAACTCATGGCCTTTGAAAATATAGAACTGATTACTGAGGATAACCTGGAAACGTGGGATAAATACATTAAAAAAATTAATAGAGAGGTACCCGACGCCCCGATAATATTCAGTATTATGGGTTCCTCTGATATTTCCGAGTGGGGAAAACTTGCACAATGGTCTGAAGACCACGGGGCGAACCTTATAGAACTAAATTTTGGTTGTCCTCACGGCGAACCTGAAAAGAGATCTGGTGCGTATATTTCACAGCATCCTGATCTGGTTTATGAATACACAAAGGAGGTTGTTAATTCCGTTGGAGTTCCAGTGATTTCAAAACTGTCTCCAAACGTCACAGAGATAGCTGATATAGCCACGAAGGCAGAACAGGCAGGCGCAAAGGCAGTAGCAGCAATAAATACCATATCATGCCTGATTGGTATAGATATTGAAAGGGAGATGCTTTTACCTCCTGTTCACGGTTTCACCACATACGGTGGTTTATCAGGACCCTCTGTAAAACCTATTGGTTTAAGGGCTGTGTCATCAATTTTCAAGAATACCAAACTTACAATAAGTGGAATAGGGGGCATCGCTGGCTGGAAGAATGCGGTTGAGTATATAATGTGCGGGGCTACTTCTGTACAGGTGGTTACCGATACCATATTGAACGGTTTTGATCAGATAAAGGAGTGGACATCTTCCATGGAAGATTTTCTCAGCAGGCATAATTACAGCAGCCTGGAAGATATCAGGGGCAAGGCTGTTAAGAATATAAAGGAGTATAGCTATCTGGAAAACCTCATATCGCAGAGGGACACCATTGATGATGAAATGAAAAAGATAAGGGAAGCTTAAGAGGTGAAGAAATGAGTGAAAGCAATATTGTAAAAATTGGAATGATACAGATGGGTTCGGTACCTGAAAAACAGGAAAATATTGAGAAGGCCATATTACTAGCAGATGAGGCGGTAGATCAAAAAGCAGATTTCATTGTATACAATGAGCTATTTACCACACCATATTTTCCTGCTGAGGAAAATATGAAATATTTCAGTTATGCTGAACGTGATGATGGTGAGACCGTACAGATCTTCAAAAAATATGCAAGGGAACATAAAGTTGGAATTATGCCCACCATATTTGAGGAAGATAAAGTAGTGCGTGGAATATTCTACGACACAGCAATATTTATTGACAAACAAGGAGAAGTCATGGGCAAGTACAGGAAGATACATCTTCCCCAGCTAAATGGATTTTATGAAAAATATTATTTCCATCCTGGTAGTGGTTATCCCGTGTTCCAGGTTGATAATTACAAGATAGGGACGGTTATATGTTATGACAGGCACTTTCAGGAGGGCCCGAGAATCCTCGCCTTAAAGGGTGCTGACATAGTATTTGTTCCAACAACAACCAATTTTTATCCGGAAACCTGGGAACTTGAAATCAGGGCGCATGCGGCTTTCAATACAACTTTCGTTGTGGGTGTGAACAGAACCCCAGAAGATTTCGGCGGTAGCCGGATAAAATATCTTGGCAGGAGTCTGATTGCAGGTCCATCGGGAGAGGTGATACATCAGATGACCGATAAGGAAGGCGTATCTGTTGTTGATGTGGATATCGACTTGATAAGAGCCAGAAGGGAAAAGGCGCCATTCCTTGCCGACAGGAAAGTGATTGCATACGGCGAACTGGTGGAAAACGATATCGGAAATATATATTATGACGAGGACAGGAGTTGAATGAAAATGGGAGATAAAATAGATATGGATAATGGCCAGGTTTTCCTGGATAAAGAGACGAAGGTTAATGACTACTTATGGAATCCTGATTTCAATCCGGTTCCTAAGGATTTGAGAAAGTGGGGTGCCGGCTCCTTTGCCAGTCTATGGTTCGCCATGGCGGTTATTGTTCCAACATGGACACTTGCAACAATAGGCCTTGCCCTGGGTCTTGACTGGACACAGGTTATAGTCTACATGTTCCTGGGAAATCTGATTATATTAATACCTACTATTATACAGTCACATGGAGGTGCAAGATACGGAGTAGCAGAGCCACAGCTGACCAGGAGCAGGTGGGGGATTTATGGTGCACAGATACCATCATGGATCAGGAGCATAATATCAATGGGCTGGTGGGGAATTGAATCGTTTATTATTGCAGAGGCTGCGACCTATATATACCTGGTAACTGCAAGGTCCTCATCCCTTACCTCACTTGTCACAGAAGTGGGTCCCGGTACACTTCCGAAATATTTCCCGCTGGTATTCTGGTCAATATTTGCTATTGTGATTATAGCACAGTTACTTATATTTTACATATCACCCCCTGTAAAAGGGCAGAAGCCCTTGAGGATAATGGCCAAGGTTGCTGCTCCTATTATGGTTATCAGCTTTGTCATAATGTTTTACCTCTTCATGTCTGCAGGCAAATTTGATTTTACCCCGATCACAACATATAATACGGGCGGTGCTTCCCTCTTGGTTCAGTTTGCCTTTATAAATTCCAACGTGGCATACTGGGCTACCATGGCAGTGAGCATGCCTGATTATACAAAATATGCAAAATCCCAGTTCTCACAGACAATGGGCCAGATCCCCATGCCATTCATCATGATGGCTGTGGGTGCAATGGCATTACTGGGTGCAGGCGCATCCATAAGTGCAGGATGGCTTCATGTCTCCTCGGCTGCTGGATTCTTCGATTACGATCCTCTTGAACTGATGGCATTATATTTTCCGGCATACTATTCTATACCGCTACTGGTTGCAGTTATAATAGGTACATTCTCGGTAAATGTGTTCGCAAATTCCATAGCACCGGGTTATGATATAGCCAACACATATCCAAAGAAATTGACATGGTTCAGGGGTATAGTAATCGGTGTAGCCATCAGTGTATTGCTTGGAGCCTATACAGCCTACAGTACCAGTGTTTATACATATGTTTATGGCTGGTTGCTGGCATATGGGGCGCTTCTGGGCATGGTGGAAGGTGTAATAGTATTCGATTATGCAATAATGAGGCATTTTAAACTGAACATAAAGGACCTTTTCCAAATTAAAGGTGTTTATACATTCTTCCATGGATTCAATCCCGCTCCCATAATAAGTGGTATAATAGCAGTAGTTATAACCTATATTTTTGAATGGGGAATATCGAAAGCTTACATATTCCAGTTATTCTATGATAATTCCTGGATAACTGCCTTCTTCATTGCTGGAATACTTGACCTGATATTGAACGTATTCTGGATTATTCCTAAATATGCTAAATCACAGAGTGGGAGTCTGAAAGATGGATATGCAGACCCTGAAACAAGCAAATTATTTGATCTTACAGAAAGTGCAAAATCAGAGGGTGTGGGAAAGAAATAATATGAATAATAATTATTGCATATAAAATTAAATAGAAATTATAGAGAATATTAATCTATTTTAAAAATTTATATAATTATATAAATAAAATTAGGTCTAATTAGTGTAATTAAAAGAAAATTGGGGATTATTGATATATTGCATAGCTCAGGGCACGGTGGAATAAATGGATGGAAGTATCAATAGAGTTGAAGTTACAGATTACGATTCGAAGGATGGCTACGTTGAATTAAACAGATCTTTCCCTGAAAGCAAGACTTTATGGAATCTAGATTTTCAACCTACACCATTTAAGAACAGAACATGGGGGGCCTGGACTTACTTCGCTATATGGTTTGGAATGGCAGTTGAAGTAGAATCCTGGAGCCTTGTATCTGTTGGATTCGATTTCGGATTGAACTGGTTCTGGTCCATCCTCTCCGTTTTTATTGGAAATATAGCTGTTTTAGTGCCTATACTTATTATAGGACATGGTGGTGCTAAGTATGGAATGCCAGAAACTTCCCTGACAAGAAGCAGATGGGGCACCTACGGAACATTTATTCCGTCCTTTGCCAGGGGACTTATCGGTGCAGGATGGTGGGGAATAGATACATGGATAATTACTGAGAGTTTTGCCGGCATGTATATTGATTTTACAGGATTGAAACCGGAACTGATGAAACTTGTAGCTTCAGGAAATGCTACGCCTTTTACAATATCATCCATGGTACCCGGTGTATTCATTGCTGTATTTGTTTCAACAATTATTGCCAGATTGGGCATTCTTTACCTTGCACCACCAAGACATGGACAAACACTTTTAAGGAAGCTATCCTGGGTCGTACCTTTCATCGCATTCATCGGTCTGGTTCTGGTTTTCGCTGTAAACGGAAGCAGTGTTGGCTGGGATTTTACACCAGTTTTCCAGATTCAAAATACGGTTTCAGGATCTACATTCATTTATTTCTTCATTGCACTGGTAAATGCGCAGATATCATTCTGGGCAACAATGGGTATCAGCATGCCTGATTATACCAGATATGCTAAATCCCAGAGATCCGCAGTAAAAGGTCAGATAACCCTTCCTTTCATGATGCTCGGTATCGGGTTCATGGCTATTCTTACAGCAGGGGTTACAATAGTAAAGTACCATACAGCAATTTACGATCCGGTCTTACTGGCAACAATTTCACTTCCACCATATCTACTATATGTTACCCTGTTCCTTCTCATGCTGGGGGTACTTGTTGTAAACCTCTTTGCAGATACTGTAGGACCTGGATATGATTTCTCCAATATCTATCCAAAACTTATACCATGGTTCGGCGGGGTACTCATTGTTGTGGCTATTGCAGCTGCTTTACAATCATGGAGTTTTTATGCCAGTGCCGGATCATATGTAGAAACCTGGCTGGATGGTTATGGCGCCATACTCGGAGCCGTAGAAGGGGTACTTATCTTCGATTACGTTATTATCAGGAGGTTCAAATTTGAGGCGGTTGACAGTTTCCTTCCAGGAGGACGTTTCAAATATTATAAAGGTTTTAATCCAGCTGCTGTGATAGCCTTTGTCCTATCCCTAATACTCGTTTATCCACCTTCCTCCTATCTTCCTGTGTCATTCGTGCTGTATCCTTATCAATCATGGGTCTACCAGGGTTCATGGATTTTTACCATTATATTTTCAGGCATAATCTATACTATTATGATGAAATACTGGATTATTCCTAAATATCAGCCAGAGCTAAAGGGTGGACTTCTGCATGGATATATAGCCGATGATACAAAAAAGATATTTCAGGAGGGGAAAACAGAATGATCATAAAAAATGCCAGAACATTTCCTGGAAATAAAGTAATAGATATAATTATAGATAGAGGTAAAGTAAGTAATACTGCTACTGATGATTTCACTGTTGATGCAGGCAAAAATATTGTAATGCCATCATTTTCTGAACTACATATACATCTTGATTCTGTTTTTATCATGGGTCCTACCCTGATAAACAGAAGTGGTACACTGGAGGAAGGCATATCCCTATGGGATGAATACAAGAAACATTCTTTAAATGCTAATGAATTGAATATCCGGGCCAGAAAAGCACTGAAACTTTTACTGTCAAACGGTGTTACCAGGGTACGGACAAACGTTGATGTTTCCGATCCAGCCCTTACAGCATTGAAAGAATTAATAAAAATAAAAAAGGAATTTACAGACATTGATTTACAGATTACCGCATTTCCACAGCACGGGATATATACAGATAATACAAATATGGAACTGCTGGAAAAAGCCATAGAACTGGGTGCAGATAATGTAGGTCTCGCTCCTCATCTGGAAGATACCTTTGAGGATGGGGTAAAATCTGTAAAAACAGCATACGATCTGGCTGAAAAATATCATAGGAATATAGATGGGCATATAGATGAAACAGACGATCCGGAATCACGTTTCATAGAATACCTTGCAAAGGAAAAAATCAGAAGAAATTTCACGGGCAGTGTTGCAGCAGGTCATCTTACAGCAATGCACTCATACAACAACCAGTACGCCAGTAAGGTAATAAAATTAATTTCTAGGGCAAAAATAAATGTTGTTTCAAATCCACTTATCAATATGCATCTCCAGGGACGTTACGACTCATATCCCAGGATAAGGGGAATAACTAGAATTAAGGAAATGCTTGATTACAATATCAATGTCTCTCTGGGCGAGGACTGCATAATGGACCCGTGGTATCCTCTGGGGAGTGGTGATCCATTGGATGCACTTTTTATGGCACTGCATGCAGAGCCGTTGATGGCCCCACCGTATCTTCAAAATTCCATGAATATGCTTACTTACAATGCGGCCAGTGCATTCGGTGTTACCAATTATGGATACTCTGAAGGAGATGAAGGGGATTTTATAATTACTGATACCATGAATCCGGTGGAGATAGTGCAGTACAGGCATAAAAGGCTTGTTGTGAGAAGGGGAAAACTTGTGAATGAGGTGAATAAATGAGCGATATGTTGATAAAAAATGGAAAGATTTGTTTAGCAGACGGAATTATAGAAAAAGACCTTTATATAAAGGATGGAAGAGTTGATAAAATAGGCAGTTTGAATGATCATGCTGATGAAGTTATAGATGCAAGGGGGAAATTGATTCTACCCGGATTAATAGATGGGCATACACATATGGAATTCCCGTTCATGTCCGAAATGACGGCTGATGACTTTTTTTATGGAACGAGGGCAGCCCTGGGAGGTGGTGTCACTACCATAGTAGATTTTATAACTCCTTCGAAGGGGCAGAATCCCATGGAGGCATATAAGGAATGGAGAAATAAAGCAGATCCGAAGGTGGTATCCGATTACGGACTTCATTGTATTTTAAGAAGCGGTGGAAGGGAATCACTGGACTCTGTGAAACCATTGATTGATGAAGGGGTCATATCATTCAAATTGTTCATGGCCTATAAAAATGAGCTTTTACTGGATGACGAATCATTATACGATGCAATTAAAGAGATTACAAAATATAGCGGTGTTATAGCCATCCATGCTGAAAATGGTGCAATTGTTGATAAATTAACAGAGGAATTGCTGAGGGATAATAAGGTATCTCCAGTTTATCATTATTATTCAAGGCCGGGAATTGTAGAGACGGAGGCTGCCAACCGTATAGCAACAATAGCCTCCATTGTGGGAAAAGCGGTGAAAATGTATATGGTCCACACATCCACATATGGAGCTGTTGATATATTCCGCAGATACAGGGAAATGGGCTACCATTTTTACAATGAAACAACCCCGAACTACCTTACCAATGATTATACCGTATTCGAGGGAAAATACGGCTACAGGTATGTGATGAGCCCACCGTTCAGAACCCAGGATGAGATAAAACAATTATGGAGCAGGGTTTCAAATAACCAGATACTTGTAATAGGCAGTGATCATTGCGTATATTCCGATCAGCAGAAGAAAAGACATGGTACTGCTGTTCCGCCTTTCAATGAAATACCTAATGGAACGCCTGGTACTGAAACCATACTTCCCTTATTATTTACATATGGAGTTTTAAATGATAGGATAACACTTCCCCAGCTTGTTTCCATCACCAGCAGAAATAATGCTGCACTATTCGGATTAAAAAGCAAAGGAAACCTACTGCCCGGATATGATGCTGACCTTGCCATAGTTGATCCCAAGAAAAAGTTCAAGGTATCTGCGGAGATGCTTCACAGCAACATTGACTATTCTATTTTCGAGGGAGAGGAATTACAGGGATTCCCGGATATGACGATATTACGTGGGGAAAAGGCAATGGAGGATGGCCAGATTTTGGTGAAAGCTGGCCATGGAAAATATATAAAAGGTGAAACATACATATAAATAGTATATAAAAATAAATATATATGTTAGAACCGTACGAAACTCAAACTAAATCGGGAAAGCTTGAGGAAAGAATTTATGCTGATTCTGGAAAATTCATCAGATATTCATATAAGGATAAGACAACGGGTAAACTAACAAAGGATAAACTTATACTTATTGGAAAGGATGAAATTGCATATTTTCTCATTCCAACAGGAAATAGGGAGCTCGCAATTTCTGCTGAATTTGACTTGAACTCCTCCGTTAAGGATGGCGAATCTGTAAAAAAACTTATAGACATACTATCGCAGATATAGGAAAGATACAGATTTATCTACATTCGGGGCATACTATTAGTATAATTGCCTCATGATTTTATTCCAATAGAAAGTCCTATTTTATTGATTATTATTGAAATTCATTTACAAAGTAACTTACAATTATTTCCTCTTTAAATTTCTATCTTTAGCCTCATTTATTATATTTTGAAGCATTTTATTAATTGTATCTATGCCCTCTCCATCTCCCCTCTTACGCAGATAAAATGCCTGTCGTATTATTTCTATAATAGGATGGCCGATTTCTCTTATTAAATCTTTCAGAACGCTGTAATCCTCTATATCTGTAAATACATTTATGTATGGAAACTCACGATCAATAGCGTCAAAAATAGCCTGGTCTCTGATTTCCTCATTGAGGTCCAGTATATTGCTAACAAATTTTTTTCCCTTCTCTGTAAGTGAATAATACTTTTTTCCATTGTGTATATTGAATGTAATAAAATTATCCTCCATCAGATGGTTAAGTACAGGTATCAGGGCACCGTTGGAAATGTTTTTTCCTGTTGCCGAATTATAAAGCTGCTTTGAGAGCCCATATCCGGTCATTTCCTTTAAATTAAGTATGTACAGTATACGCAGGGAGTAATCATTCATATGAATCAATTCCTAATATGTTAAAAAATTTATGGATTCTTCTTAGAATCCTCCTCCTTTTCCTTGTTTTTTCCATTCTTGTTCTTTTCTATACTTTTCGATTTTCTTTTGGAGTGCACTGCAATAGCTCCGATCGAAATAAGTATTATGATTATCAGTGCTGTCAATCCTGCGTACAGTGGATCTACCATTGTGTTTTCAACCTGCTGGGTTGTGGTCGGAACAATCTTCTGATTATAAGTATATACCCTATCAAAGGTTTCTGCCGTATTGTTGAAATGGTATTCCACCAGCATCTGTACCGGATAATTTCCTGATGGAGCAGATGATGTATCCACTACATAGGTTACAGTGATGCTCTCTCCCGGTTTAATCTGTGCGAATGTCACGTTATTTGCTGTCAGTGCACCCAGTGGATTTGAAGAGGATACATGTATGGATATTATACTGGGAGATAACATATGAATCTGAACGTCCAGATACGTCCTGTTGCCTGTATCATTGAGATAGAATATCATTATATGTTTTTTTGTGTCTGAAACCAGTGATTTTTTCAGAACTGATATTGATAAATTCCTCTTTCCATTGCCATGTATAATGGTATTCAGTGTATATGTGCTATTATTAACATGCAGCTCAATCGGGGCGTTTCCTGTCACATTATCTGCATTGATGTAAAATGTAAAATTCATAAGTTTTCCCTGAGGGTAATATGCAATAGAATACTGCGCAGGGGATATGGTTTTATAATAGCTGGAGACTATATTTACGTTAACATTTCTCATTGCAGAGGAACCTGTATTTTCTGTATACACCGTGAGCTTTATGAATTTCTCATTCTGGTATATCACCGGTGGATTCGTTGTGTATGAAATAAGCCCTATCTCTGGATGCCCTACAGGAATAGTGAAGGTTGTATCCCCTGACATAGTTGAATTCCTGTATGTTAAATTTTCATCATAATACTGATATTTGCTTTCTTTGCTAATATTCACAAGCTGCATGATGGTATATGAATGCCCCTCTTCTATTTCCGGTATGATGTTATACGTCCTCACATCTGAATTCGGGCCGCTTATATACGTATATGAAAGCGGGGACTTATATGAGGAAAGATTCAGGGACACGTTTACATCTGTTATTGTTACATAGGAAGTGAATGTAACATATAGTGGAATTCCATTGCTTCCCGGAGCCGGCAGTTCTGTAGAATTAGGAGAGTACCACGATACAGATGTTACTGCCATGGCATTATTTTCCACTGTATCAGGAAGAGCGTGTTCTGTGCCTTGCCCTGAGGTCATTATACCTGACGACGCAATAGCCAGCATTACCATTGAAATAATTATTATTCCAGTCATTATCTTTTTATAAACTTTCATTTTTATCACCTTTTTTCTCCACAAGGAGTGTGAGCAGCACGGCAAAAAGCAGAAATATGATTCCTGTTATATATGTAAAATTGTATGCGGTTTGGGAAGGAAATCCATATGTAACGGGGATAAAAGGGAATCCATTGAACCTGTATGGTATCAGACCTATTATTATTCTTACAGAAAACATTGTTTCATATGTTCCTCCAATTGCCGGAGCTATGGTCATTCCAAGTTCCCTGAAGACAGTATTGAGACCAGTGGCTTCACCCGCCTTTGATTTTGGAGTGGAAACAAGCAGCAGATTAATTATGCCCACAAGCACAAAGGAAAATCCAGAGCCAAGTATGGTTGCCGCCTCGATTATATCCATAACAGAACCTCTGTGTAGTAATAGCATGAAGAATGCGGCGAAGCTAACCAGCAACCCTATCAGTATTGATGTTTTCGGGCCATGGGAATCAGTGACCCTGGCTGCAACAGGTGCAAATACCATTGCCAGTATGGTGGCAGGAAGCATTATCAGACCTGATTCAAGTATGGATTTACTAAAGCCACTTGGTGCGGGGTCCTGAAGCAGAGTTGGAACGGTAAAGAAGAGAAAATACATGCCTGCCATTGTGAAAAGCCCAACAAAATTCGCTATGAGTATATTCCTGGTTTTCAACAAATGCATGTCAATAAATGCATCTCTGCTCCGGAGCTCATAGACAACGAATGAATAAAACGCCACAGCTGAAAATATGAAGAGAAATAAGATCAATGGAGATGCCCAGCCATACTGATTCCCCTCGGAAAGTGCAAATATTAAGGATACCAGTGCAGCAGCCATAATCCCGACACCGGCGATGTCAATTTTTTCCCTTACAGGCGCAGCAGCATCCTTCAAAAAGAAATAGGAAAGTATGAAAAGCAAAAACGCAACAGGTGCAATAGTGTGGAATGACCATTCCCAGCTGAAGGTTTCAGTAATGTATGCACCGACTACAAGTGCAATTCCCGCACCCACTGCAAATGTGGCACTCATCAAGCCCTGTGCCAGTGCAAGTTTGGATTTTGGAACCACATCATTTATTATGGCATATGCTAGAGGATACATGCCAAAGCCAATGCCCTGAACAACGCGTATTGCCACAAGCTCATCCAGCGTTCTGGCAAATCCACCCAGGGATACGGAGACAGCATAAATAAATGATAGCATAAGAAAGACCTTTCTTTTACCGAAGACATCACCGAGCTTGCCGAAAATTCCAGCTGCTACGGTTCCGGTTATCAGGTATGCTGTAAGAATCCATGAAACATTGTTATAGGTCGTATTGAAGAAGGTGATGAATACAGGAATCGCAGGCACTATCATAGTTTCGACGTAAACTATTAACGTCCCCGCGAATGCCATGAGTGCAACAATTCTGTATACATCACTTTTCTGAAGTTCTTCCATATATGTCTTAATAGACATGTCTAATTAGTATAAATAAATTCTGATTTTAGAAATAAATAGTATGTTCAAGAGACCGGATTGCATGTCATTTGAACTAATAATTGCATACCTGAATTAAAAATTTCAACAATATAAGTTATAGTACAATTATGGATCAGTAAAACTAACCTGTATGTTCCTCGTCATTTGGCATGCCAGATTCTCATTGAATTCTAAAAAGGTGAAGTCTGTTAAGAAATTGCATTATGTTTCAAGAGATAAAGATATCATTAGCAGTCTGAATGAATTGTATAGTGTTCAGATACAAAAAAAGATGTAGAAGAATGGAATAGATACAAATGCGCACAACCTTGATGATACAAGAGGAGGATATTGGAGCGCAGTGCATGAGAGAAGCAATAAAGAGCGTGAATGAAATGACAAAATCGTTTTTAACATTGAAAGATATTAATCCGGAAGAGTTTGTGGGAATGGTCAACAGGGCACTTTATTATAAATCCATGATAGGTGCCAAAAAAACCGTAGAGGGTGTAATGGATGGCAAATTTGCAGGGCTTCTATTTGAAAAACCATCTACCAGAACAAGGACATCCTTCCAGGTGGCTTCAGAAAGAATGGGTGCACATGCACTGTACCTTACCTCCGATCAGCTACATCTTGCCGGTGGAGAGCCCGTAAAGGATGTGGCAAGGATGCTTGGCGGCTGGCTTGATCTTATAGTTGCCAGGGTTTTCAAGCAATCAACACTTACAGAACTTGAGAAGTATTCCGGGCTCCCAGTAATAAATGCCCTGAGCAATTCAGAACATCCTACACAGATGGTTTCTGACTTCCTCACTATTCTTGAAAATAAAAAGAAATTTAAGGGCCTGAAACTAACCTTTATCGGGGATGGCACCAATAACATGGCAAATTCATTAATGATGGCTTGCTCCATGACAGGAATAAATCTAACAATAGCCACTCCTGAAAATTATATGCCTGACCAATCATACAGAACTATTGCAGAAAAAATTGCCAGCGAGCATGGCAGTTCAATTACTGTAACTTCCGATATACAGTCCTCTGCTAGGGATGCGGATATACTTTATACAGACGTCTGGACAAGTATGGGAGAGGAGGCTGAAAGGGAAAAAAGACTGAATGATTTCAGTGGATACCAAATTAACAAATCAATACTGAAACTTGCAAAGAATGATGCAATAGTTATGCACTGTCTTCCGGCTGAACGTGGGAATGAAATAACCGATGATGTGATTGAAGGTAAACAGTCAGTTGTATGGAACCAGGGAATAAATAAAATATACGGCGCTGCAGGTTGTATAGAATATGTAATGAAGGGGTGATTGCTTGGGAAAAACAGTTATTGCACTGGGAGGAAATGCACTGGATGATGGAAAATCCAGCATTGATGATCAGATACGAAGAGCAGGTGAAACATTTTCCAAACTTGCAGGGATTATAAATAGTAATGATTCTGTTATAACATATGGAAACGGTCCACAGGTTGGGGAAATATTTGAAAAAACATCTTATCCCCTTGATATCTGCGGAGCAATGTCACAGGGGTTTTTACTACATATAATTTCAACAGCATACCAGACCATGAAGGATGCAGGTATTCTCCATAAGGAAGCGGTTCCTATTCTCACTCACACGGTTATCAATAAAAATAACTATACCATGAAACCAATAGGTCCATTTTATGATCATAAAATTGACAGTTCGTATGCAATGGAAATGGGCAAGGGATACAGGAAAATGGTAAAATCTCCGGAACCAGTAAGTATACTGGAACGTGATTCTATAATAGAGTTGATGTCCCAGAGATATATTCCAATAGCTGTGGGTGGTGGCGGTATTCCAGTTGAAAAGCTCCTCAACGGATATGAAGAATTTGAAGGTGTTATTGACAAGGATTTAAGCTCTGCCCTGATCGGGACCCTTATAGGTGCCGAAGAGTTTATCATTATTACCGACGTCAAAAATATATATCTCGATTTTGCAAGTAAAACAGGAATCATAAATAAAATTGGATACAGTGAAATGAAAGATTATTATAATAAAATAGACTTTGAGGAGGGCACAGTAAAACCAAAAATTCTGGCTGCTCTCAAGTTCCTGGAAGGAGGAGGCAAAAAGGTATATATAACTTCCATAAACAATATAGAAACTATGGATTCGGGAACAGTAATAGAAAAGTGATAAGTAAAAATATCTGTAATGAGATTGGTGATTTATCTCATCATTTCTTCCTTATGCTTCTGCCCTCCTTTCATACCCTTATGCCCTGATCCGTGCTGCATGCCTCCCTTCTTTGATTTACCCTCCTTGTTTACTTTCACTTTATCCTCCAGTATATTTAATATTAATTCTGTTTCTTTCTGATCTCTTATACTTTCAGCAAGGTCGTGCTCTCCTATATAATCAAGCCACATGTATATATGTCCCTCTTTAACGTGATAATCTATGGCAGGTTTATCATATAATGCCTGACATTTCATTTCATAATACAGGCTCGGGACATCACAGGCTACGCCTATAGTTCTATCAAAAGATCTAAAATAAAAAGGTTCCATGTATAATTAATTCAATTCAGTACTTAAATATTTGCCAAGCAAAATTAATTAATAGTGATAAGTAAACTGGACAGTTAAGGAAGATGAATTTTTAACTATAGGGTACGATTTTGAATTATTCTTAATGAAAATAAATATTACTTGTGAGGGTATAATATTTATAGAAATCTTGGAATAAAATATATAATGAGTCCTTATATACTTATTTTGCCAAATTCCACACCATCTGACAAGTCAATTTTAAATTATACTATACTTCCTTAATACTGAATGCATAATCAATAATTCATAAATCATTAATGTTTATTATTTTTAATCATAAAAATATAAAGAACCAGTTGCCATAGCCATATTATACAATATTATAAATAATAAATATATTCAATAACTTCTAAATTATTAAATAGCACTTATAACTAATAACTAGGAAATTTGCATGACTGAAAACATTCCTACATTTTTAACTTCGAAAGATCTTGAAAACTTATCAATAGACGCTATAATGAACAAATTAAATACATCAAAAGATGGGCTTTCATCAAATGAGGTAGAAAAGAGGCTATCTCTATATGGGAAGAATGAAATTCCAGAAAAAGAAGTGAATCCGATTTTAAAATTTTTGAGTTATTTTATAAATCCTCTTGCCATAGCCATAGAGGTCGCTGCAATTCTTTCAATAATCCTTGGAAGGCTTTCGGATTTTTATTTGATACTTGGCCTGCTACTTACTAATGTCGTTATAGAATTCTGGCAGGAAAAAAGTGCCGGAAATGCTGTAAAAGCTTTAATGAAAAAACTTGCAGTAAATACAAAAGTATTAAGGGACAATCACTGGGTTGTCATCCCTGCAAGTGACCTTGTACCCGGGGACATTATACATTTGAGCATAGGAAATATCGTTCCGGCAGATGGAAAGTTAATTAAAGGTTCATATTTAAATGTTGACCAATCGGCATTAACTGGAGAATCATTACCTGTTTCGAAAGCCGTAGGAGATGTTATCTATTCAAGCTCCCTTGTAAGACAGGGTGAGATGGATGCTATCGTTATTGGAACAGGGAAAGGCACGTTATTCGGAAAAACAACGACGTTGACAAGCGAGGCTGTCAAGACCTCAAATATGCAGAAAATAACAGATAAAGTACTGTATTTTCTTGTTGCTATAGCAGTTATCTTAGATGCAGTGATATTCATAGATGGCATAATTCTGCACACAAATTTGCTTGAGGATTTATTATTTGCATTAATACTTCTAGTAGCATCAATACCCATAGCAATGCCCGTTGTACTCACAATGACAATGGCAATTGGGACAGTTGAACTATCAAAGAAAAATGCAATAGTTACAAGATTTGCAGCCGTTGAGGAGTTATCCACAATGGATATACTGTGCAGCGATAAAACAGGTACCTTAACACAGAACATTATTACTGCCGGTGATCCGGTACCATATAATAATTATAATGCCAGTGATGTTTTACTGTATGCGACCCTCTCATCCAGTAATGAAAATATGGATGCTATTGATCAGGCAGTGGCAACAAGGGCAAAGACCGCAGGGATAATAGATATGCTTTCCAACTTCACACAGGAAAATTTTATCCCTTTTGATCCGGCAAAAAAAAGAACAGAATCCACTGTAATGATAAAGGACAAGAATTTACTGATACATATTATGAAAGGCGAACCCAACACCATCATGTCACTGGTAAATTACGTTCCACAAGAATTACCGCCCAAAGTGGACAGCCTTGCCAGTGAAGGTTACCGTGTTATTGCAGTTGCTGTTTCAAATGATGGTAAAGAATATCAATTTGCTGGTTTAATACCATTATTTGACCCTTTAAGGCCAGATACCAGGGAAATGGTAAACACAGCAGAGAGTATGGGAATAAAAGTAAAAATGATAACAGGAGATAACATAGCCATAGCAAAGGAGATAGGAAGCCAAATATCACTGACTGGGGAGGCAATAAATTCATCGAGTTTATCGAATGTCGATGCCGGAGAGGTGGAAAATGTTGATATATTTGCTCAGGTCTTTCCAGAGCAAAAGTACGATATAGTTAAACTATTAAAATCAGATAAACACACTGTAGGAATGACCGGTGACGGTGTCAATGATGCGCCTGCATTGAAAGAAGCAAATGTCGGCATAGCAGTTTACGGCGCGACAGACGTGGCAAAAAATGCTGCTGATCTAGTTTTATCTGCCCCGGGACTGGCCGTAATCATTGATGCTGTGAAAGAAGGCAGGTCTGTTTTCCAGAAAATGCTCAGCTATGTGCTCTACAGGATAACAGAAACAGTGAGGATACTGGTGTTTGTTACTGCATCAATATTAATATTCAGATTTTACCCGATAACAGCATTTATGCTTGTAATTCTTGCTCTATTAAACGATATACCCATAATCGCTGTGTCAACAGATCATGTTACCGCCTCTGATCAACCGGAGAAATGGAATATGAAATACATTGCTGGTTTATCCAGTACCCTGGGTTTAATGGGGGCCGGTGAAACTCTTCTTCTACTATTTCTGGGATATTCTGTATTTCATCTGTCCTTAATAGTAGTATATTCCATAGTTTTTCTTAAGCTAATAGCTTCAGGCCATTTTACCATGTTTGTGACAAGAAACAGAAAGCCCTTCTGGCATAATCCTCCCAGCCTTATCCTGTTTATGGCTTTAATGTCCACAATCATCCTTGGTTACTTCCTTGCGGCATTCGGCCTCGGCATAGGAGCCATTGGGCTAATCATTGCCATACTTGTAGTTTTATATGCATTTATCTGGTTTATGGTAGAAGACGGATTAAGACTCTTGTATGATAAATTATTTAAAATATATACAAAATAATCCTAATTCCAGACCATTCTAGATGAATCTCCGCCTAATATGTTTAAAAAACAACTGTAGAATGAATTGCTTTTCTGGGCACCATTATGAAAAGCACTGGAAATGGAAATATTTTTGCTTAATAAGCATTATACTATCTATAATTCCAGTAAAATTTGGAATTGGTAGTGCATGAAATGGCGGAAAAAAAGTTGATAAGTCTTCCTGTAGCAACTGCAGTTGGCCTCGGTGCAATTATAGGTGCGGGCATATTTGTTTTAAGTGGTACAACAATAGCACTGGCTGGAGCCAATGCACTGATTGCGTTTGCCCTTGTGGGGGTTCTGGCAATTATTATTGCCATGGAATTCGGAGAACTTGGTTCCATGATGCCACATGCTAAGGGGGCTTCATTCTCGTATATCTTCGAGGCATTCGGCAGTGAGATGGGATTTATAACCGGAATTCTGCTTTATTTCAGTTTTTCCACGGCCATTGCAGCTATAGCATTGGGATTCGGATCTTATCTGGGAAGCCTCGTAGGCCTTCACTATGGATATTTTCCCATTGTTTTTGCAATTATACTGATTTTTGTGTTATCTATCGTTAACATAGTAGGTGTTAAAAAGGCAGCAAAGGCGGATTTCTTTCTGGTAATTGTTAAACTCGGAATATTGACAATTTTCGTTATTTCAGCCATTGTGCTTGCATATTCCACAAAAACACTGAATATTTCAAATTTTACAGTTCCTCCCGCAAAGGATAATATTGATGCGATATTTGCTGCCAGCATAGCTGTATTTTTTGCATATTCGGGATTTCAGTCCATATCAACTCTAACATCAGATGTCAGGGGCGGCGCAAATAAAGCTGCAAAGGCGATAATATTGTCCGTAGTTATAAGCATGATATTCTACATACTTGTTGTTGTTGCGTTGATGTTAATGGTCCCGGCCCCAAAGTTTACTATATCGGCTGACCCTCTGGCATTTGCACTGGGGTATGTGCACGCACCCTATTCACTGTATGTAATAGTAATTGTAGGTGCATTGATAGCCACAACCTCCGCCACACTTGCCATGATAATGACATCATCAAGAATACTTTATCAGATTGGGGAAAATAAACTTCTTCCTAAATTCTTCAGGAAATTCAATGCCAAAAAGGATGTTTCTGTAAACGGTGTAATAATTTCGTCCATGATAGGAATTGTAATGCTTTTCTCCGGAAATATCTATATAATAGCTGCAATCAGCAATTTCGGCCTATTGCTTTCATATCTTGTAACCAGCTTTGCAGTGATACACTTCCGGAGGATTAAAAAATCAGGAACCTTTAAAACGCCTCTGTATCCATATACGACCATAGCCGGAATAATTTTACTGATTTTATTCATATACGGTATGCCCAGGGAAGCACTCGACATAGGAGTCATTATAATACTTGTATTGTTCATGTTATATTATTTCCTGATTGAATTCAAACGGGATAGGGTCGTGAAAGAGGAACTTTTCAAATAACAACTACTTGCTTTTCCATTAAATTACCATTACAATGCCATTACAATGAAATTAGCATAAGTTTTATCTAAATATAAATCATGTTTACCAATGAAAGAATTCAAACTTGATCAGCTTGACATGGATATCATCGAATTTCTGGGCAATAACTGCACAATGACATATGAGGAAATATCGGTAAAAACAGGAAGAAGTATATGGACAGTACGCGATAGGATGAATTTACTCAAACAGCGTGGAATAATTAGGGGATGTAAAGCAGATATTGATTATTCAAAAATTGGAATGAAATGCAAGGCCATGATAACCTTTAATGTACCTGCAAATAAAATAGACGATTTTGTTTTATTTTCAAAAAAAGAAAAGGGCATTAAAAAATTATTTATAAGAACAGGAACAACCCGTTTCGTTATAACTATGATCGGGGAAGATTGCAGTTCATTGAGAGAATACGCAAGAAAAATACTTCCACAATTTGATATTTGTGATGTGGATTTTGAAGTTGTCCTGGATGAAATATAGTACATAATTCAAATAACTATTAATATAACTGATGTATTATGTAATTAACTATGAAGGCAAATGAGGTATTAAATTTATGAAGAATTTCAAGAAAGACACTTCATGTATATGCCTCAACTGGGAAGATAAGATTTACAGTTATGCCAAACGGTTATTATGACTACAATGATGAGGATGTTTATAAATTATTGAATAGTGATGTTAAAAGAAAAACAGTTATCTATGCAAGGGTATCAACAATAAAACAGAAGAATGATTTAAATAATCAAATAGAGCAGTTGAAGCAGTGGTGCTTTATGAATGGGTATACAATAAATGCCATTTATTCGGATATAGCATCTGGAATATCTTTCGAGAAAAGAAAAGGATTCTTTGAGATGCTTGATGAAATCATAAACTATAAGGTAGAGAAGATTGTAATAACATACAGGGTCAGGTTAAGCAGAGTAGGATTTGATTTATTTAAACATCTCTTTGAAAAGTTTG
>JAKAAT010000081.1 GCA_021802205.1 Thermoplasmata archaeon | reverse complement strand
CTGATGGTCTTTGCCAGTAACAGGAAACCTAGATAAATTATGAAAATTATTGCAATTAACAATAGTATTTTTGAGAAAAATATGAAGCCGCCCATATACAATCTAGAACCAAGCACGCTGCTGCCTGCCGCAAACGCGAAAGATGCAGGGACCATTGTTTTATTCTTTAATATTTTTTTGCGGTACACCAGCATAAAGATAAAATATAAAACTAAAAATACATAGACTATAACCCCAAGGTATTCTAAGAATCCCGATATAGCTGCCAATCTATGAAAATGAAATGCAATTGAGGAAATTTCCATACCCATAACAGAGGAAAATGCGGATACAGGTATGTTAAATTTCTTTGATGCCATTTATTCAGAAATTAAAAAAATCATTTAAAGCTTTATATTAGTCCATATTCAGCTATGTTATCTACTGTAACTAAAAAGTTTAAATAAAAACAACGATATATGCCATTAAGCTTATAATAATAATTTGTAAAACCATCTGTAGGGATGCAGCCTTTGCAATACGCATTAATAATTTCCCATTCCTGCTTTCATCAACATTATTGCTTTTAAATCCCGTATAAATACTGTATATTGCGGGAACAATTACAGCAAAGGACACCACTGCGAGGATAATTGAAATTGTTATGATTGCTATGAACAGGTAATCTAACCTGAATATGTTTTCCCTCATGGCAAGGGTGAAGCCAAGTAAAGGCGTGAATACGGACATTGCAGGAATAAAATATAAGAGCATAGGAATTAATCTAAAGGAAATGTCAGATCTGATTTTATCTTCCATCCCTGAAAGCACAATAAAGAATATTAGCCCCATGAAGACATCAACACCTGTCCATAAGGCACCAAAAAGGACGTGAACATAGTCAAGAATTAAAATTCCTGGAATTATAAGTGCCGCTATAAACGCTATTGCAGGTACTACCAGTGCAATAACTCCCATACGTATTTCATGGCCAATATTTTTTGAATTATTCAAAAATTCACCCGCACTGAAAAATGTGCCATAATCAAAATTATAGTGATCTGGAATATTACCTGTACCAGAGATAATTTAAGGTTTAACATTGTTAACCGCACAATTTTTTCTGTGTTCTTTGCACCATGTAGAATTTCGTTATAAACACGGAGTTCGTTTGGCAGGAAAATCCCTATGCCTTCAATAAAGAGAATTGCAGATATAACAAGAGCAGCTATGATATATGGAGATGAAAATGGTATGTGTAGTGCCATTGCTGTATATATGCCGGCTGTGATTGTTGATGCTGATATTGCGGGCATAAAATACAGCATTGTTGGAGTTAACCTCATGGAAATTCTGGTTTTCTCGAAATTATCCAATCCCCTCATAACATAGGAAAAAAATATTCCCAGTATGAGGTCCATCCCCGTCCACATTGATCCTGCAACCACGTGAAAATACTCCAGGGAATAGAAATTATGAGCAAGTAAAATTATAATAAGCAGCACTGGTGGGACTATGAGCATGGAAAATCCACGTATAAATGAATTTTTCATGTTAAATCTACTGTCCAGTGTTATGCCATGTGTTTCGCTCTGTACCACACGGTAGAATTATATATGCGTATAAAGATATTTAGTTAACAGGTTAATCACAAAATCAATTTTCTATTTGAACAAATCTTTCTTATGGTTGCACTTATATATTCATAACCTAAATTCCATGTATGTTAAGACATATTATGCTAAACGAATAATGCTCTGCTCTCTGGAGACTCCGGAGATGATATATCCGTAATAGAATCTGTCACACTGTATTAATCTCCACACCATATTAGGCAGGAGGAAGCAAAAATGCAATATAAGTTGGTTAAAAATCTCCAGTTGTTAAGATACCTGGCACTTTAATGCATTAAATAATAAAAATCCAGAGTCTTTACCATATATTGAAATCACTGGAATTGTTAAGAAAATGCTGGGGTTTTTTATTATAAAAATAAACAATGAAATTTATTTTAGTCTAATTCAGATTAGTCTAATTGAAATTAGAAAAATATTTTAATGATAATGATCAAGGTGGATTGAAAGCACTTTCTAAAAAATCCTGACTTAACTATTAGTATATTACTAATATTTATATATACTCCCCTGATTAACTTTTATGCTTCAGGTCAACAACCTTCATTCTGGCTATTATAGTGATAAAAAATATACAGAGATTTTAAAAAATATCAATATGCATGTTGCAGACCATGAAATAGTTGGTGTACTGGGTGCAAATGGTTCAGGAAAAACCACACTTATGAAATCCATTATGGGAGATATATATGCCAGTGAAGGAGATGTTCTGTATAATGGAAAAAGCATATACCGGAAGGAAAATTATGGCAAATACAGGCGTGTGGCTATTTACGTTAAACAGGATTCTTTTAACAGCCTTAAGCCACTCAAAACGGTAAATTTTCAGATAGGCAAGCTTTATGACTGGAAATCCTTTGATAAGGAATATGTCCGGTTATTATTCAAAGAACTGAACCTTGACCCTGAAATATTTAATATGAAGGCTATCCAGTTAAGTGATGGAATGAGGCATCGTGTGGTTATTGCCATGGCTTTGCTTACAAATCCTGAATTGCTTGTGCTGGATGAGCCTACAACAGGGCTTGATTCAATATCCACATATAACCTTCTTATTATGTTAAAAACTATTAAAAAGAAAGCTTCTGTACTTTTTTCCAGCAATGATGTAAACGCATTGTTCCAGGTGTGTGACAGAGTTTACATACTCTATGGTGGTGAAATAATAGAGGATGGTGAATATTCAAGCATACTTGATGGGCCATTCCACCCATATACTGACACACTACTGAAATATGTGCCATTATATTCAAACCGCAATAGAGAATATATCGAAATAAATAATAAAAAATATGGTGGATGCGTATTTATCAATAATTGCAGGTACTGGACTAAAGAATGTGAATCACAGATTGAATACAGAACTATAAATAACCATGGAGTACGCTGCATAAATTATCCGGGGTGGAAAAATGATACAGCTTGATGGCATATCAAAAGTTTATAAGATACGATCAGGATATATGAAATATCATGATTTATATGCACTTGATAGTATATCTACAACATTCCGGAACAATGTTATCAGCGGGATTACAGGGTCATCAGGATCTGGAAAGACAACACTGGCTAACATAATAAGCGGCTACGATACTGATTATGCAGGGCAAATCCTTTACAATAGTTCACTGGTTAGAACCCTCGGGTCTGTCAGGTATGTATTCCAGGACCCGTACACATCAATGAATCCTGTAAAAACTGTAGAATGGCATCTTGCAACCGCTGCAAGCATCAATAATGTAGAAATGAGCGATGCCATTAAAAAGCTGGAGATCGCAGGGATGGATTATAGCATTTACAAAGACCGTTACGGGCATTCATTGTCCGGGGGAGAACTGCAGAAACTTGCCTTAGCTATATCAATAATCCCAGAACCTGAGTTTATAGTCCTGGATGAAGCCTTTTCCATGATGGATTCAATTACGCTCTTTAAAACATTAAATTTTCTCAAGCAGTTGAAGAAAACCATTTCAATAATTTATATAGACCACGATATTAACAGGATTGCTTTTGCTTCAGACTATGTCTATATTCTGAACCACGGAAAAATAATAGAGGAAAATTATACTGATAAGATAATGAATGACCCACTAAATGATTTCACAAAAGAATTAATAAAATATTCTCCTGATTATCACAGGAGAATCTAACTTTTATCGTGTTCTTCATCTACAATATTTACATACTTACCTGCTTTTTTTGCCAGCTCCGGCTTTTTATATTTTATATAAAGTGCGTATACTACCGAAAACACCGTATAAACACCTATGATAAGTATAGCATATGTAATGGGATACACCGGTGGTACAAGCGACTCATAAAGAACGAAGATAAATATTACGGTTGCTATGGAAGGGAATAGATAATGCTGGGTCATATGTAATACGATATCACGTATTCCGGTGTGTTTCTCTTTCAATCTTCTAAACATTGTCATTACACTCGTATTAAGAAGAATATGGGTTATAATTAATCCGGCGAGAGCCATGGTTGTGAGAAACTGGAATGTATCTGTGAGGGCTTTTATTATTACAGGGTCACTTGCCTTATTATCCATCAGGGCATAGGGGCTTACGCCTGCACCCATAGCAACAATGAAAGTGGATAGCACCGCCACTATGGATGAAACCACACCTACGAATATTAATGCCTTTGAAGGCGTAACATATTTTTTATGTATAAATGAAAAGAATTTTGGAATAATCCCATCCCTGCCCATAGCAAAATAAACTCGCCCTGCGTTTGCCTGCATTGCAACGCCATCAGAAAAGGCTGAATTGAATGCCACCAGTGCAAACATCACACCACCTACTATTCCAGTATACGTAGTTGCAACAATAATTCCAGGAATTCCACTTGAACTGAATGTTTGCATCAGGGGTATTCCCCAACCAACTATCTGTGCATATGCTACTTCTGTCATTACTATGCCTACAATAAAAAGGCCAAAAGTAAGTGATCTTGTAATTGCCTTAGGATTTGTGGCTTCCTCGCCAAGCGGTGCAGAGCCACCATATCCAATAAAGCTGGTAAGCCCGAATATCATTCCCAGCCCTACTCCGGTAAAAACCCCTCCTTCAGGGGCAAACCATGAACTGTACTGGGGCCACGCAAAAGGATTGAATACATTCAATGTGTTGTCCGGCGCCTTTATAATTATAATAGCTGAAAGCACAGCAAGGAAAATAATCTCAAAGAATCCAGCTACACGTATGTATTTCATCTGTGGCCTTATCCCGACAATGGCAATGACAATAGGGACTATAATAAATGCCAGGATAAAAGGTATCCATATCCATGCTGGCATTCCCACTCCAAGAAAATACATTACAACGCCAGGGAGGACTACACCTGCTACGAATACCGGAATAGCTGCCGTACTAACTGTCTGGTACATTGGATACATCAATCCTGCGCTTATTGCTGGAACTGGCCCAAATGCATTTGCTATATATCCATAGTATCCGCCCGCACTGGCATGCCTCTTTGACAGATGGTATAAAGTATTTACTTCAAGGAACATTGTCAATGTCGCAATAATAAAGGATAATGGCGTAAGGAAAAATGCAAAGACAGCGGATGATACAACAAACGCTATTGAATCGCATGCAGGTGCCATAGCGGATATTTCCTCAGCTATTGCGCCCCATGTTCCAACCTGCCCGGTCATCAGACGGTTAGAATATTGCTTTGTTTTATTATCTACCATATGAAATTAGTATGACACTAATGTATATAAGCTTTTTTAGAATTGGTTTATTATATACACGTATAATCTTTACTATAAGAGAACATTATACGATAATTTAATGATCAGGTCAGGCTATAACCGTGAATATTGAGAAACTTATAAA
>JAKAAT010000080.1 GCA_021802205.1 Thermoplasmata archaeon | reverse complement strand
TAATAATTCTATTCGCACTTGTAGGTGATATTATCATAGCATTCTTTGGAATATCTATTGAAGCACTTGAGATAGCAGGTGGTATCATACTGTTGCTCATGGGAATAGAGATGGTCAGGCAGGGAGCAAAGCCAGACACATCCATAGAAAACACTAAAAATATGGGCATAGTTCCATTTGCAACACCACTGCTAGCAGGACCCGGTGCTATATCTCTTGTAATTATTTTGATGAAGGGCAGTTTTGAAACTAGGGCTTTGACAATAATATCTGTACTGCTTGTACTGGCTATTGTTTACCTATTTTTCATATATTCATCAAAAATTCTCAGTCTTCTTGGAGATAAAATCATGACAGCAATTACAAGGATTTTCGGACTCTTGGTTGCAGGCTTTGCAATACAGTACTTCCTGGATGCACTGATCGCTCTGAGCGTCATAAAATGAATATACGGTAAGACTTCTGAAAAGCACTATACAATTCTTTTTAAAAATCCGTCAAAGATTTTATTTGATTCTTTGGAGGATAATAAAGTCCTATTATAAGCCAGGTTGGATATCTTGAATACATCCCCATATAAAAATACAGGTCTCTATTTTTCATATAATCAAAAAATTTTTCCCTGATTTTCTTCTTTGCCTGTTGACAGCCGTATATAATTCTGAATTTTCTCCATGCTTCTAACAATTCCCAATCTTCGCACATAATTTTATGCCCCTTGCAATTATTCGCATTGCATTTGAAATAGTATCTATAGGGTGTCTCACATTTCATAATAAGTCTTGCAATTGTCGAACATTATTTATCAGAATGCAATTATGGGATATGCCGGACAAGCACATCCCGTTGATTATGGATATAATAGATAATATAGTTTCGCCTGACAGTAGAAGAAGAAAGTACTCTGATAAACAGATTCTGAAGATTCTGGTTTTACTCCAGATATTCAACATATCATACAGATCATCAGGAATATTCCTGAGAAACCACATTGAGTATATGGAATTGATTGGGATAAAAGACATACCATCATTCCAGACACTTTCAAGGAGGTCCAGGTCATTAGACATTCATGCCATTAACATGATTATACAATCAAAGTATTCAGTTAATGAGATAGCTGCATTTGATTCCTTCATGGTCCACACATGCAAGCATTCAACTGCAGAGAGGAGAAGGAAGTACAGGAATTATAAGGACCCATTATTAATCAATGAATGGATCATAACAAAAGGGAATGTACATGATTCATCTGCATCCCATGAAATGATTGATTCTGTCAGGAATTATCGATACATTCTTGCAGATTTTGCATATGACACATCTGAAATATATGACTACATATTCGAGAATGCACATTCTCTGCCTGTAATAGATACCAATAAGAGAAGGGGAATTATAAATGATAGATTGACAGTTAATAGAAGAATAGGAATAGAATTAAGAAAGGAATATTCATCAATGTATTCCATGAGGTGGGAGATTGAAAGGACATTCTCCATACTGGAGGGTATAATGGGTTCAGAGAATATATGGTATGTCAGTAACAGGGATTATGATATGGCAATTGGACTCAGGGTAATTGCGTATAATCTAATGGTAGTATCAAATATTGAATACGGAGATAATAGGAGGGAGATAATGAAAATCGTCAGTTGCTAAAATGTGAGACACCCTATAGTATCTAAAAATAAATGGAATATTATCCACCGGTTTTATATCTTCATTATATAGGGTTTTCTGGGTATATCTTATAATATTTTTCTCATCCTCAGTAGGTTTATCATCTATGATAAAGTCAATTAAATTGGGCTTAATGATGCCCAAAGATGTTTTATCCTTATTATATTGATTCATCAGTTTCTCTAATGAAGAAGATACAAGTGGAAGTATGATATTATTTCTACCTTCCCATTTATTATTGTTATCTATATGCTGTAGTATATCTATTTTATCATTATTTATATGATAACTTTCTTTCCTGTTTAATTTTTCAGACGCCTTCTGACATTGAACCTCAAACCATGTATATTTTTTGAAATTACGATTTAAAAAAGTCAGATTAGATACGGGATAAAGTCGTATAAATTCTCCATTATCGGTTATACCGGCAATACAAACGCAATAACCAAGTTTCCTGCATTGTTCTGGATACGCTTTTACGGTTAATAATACTTTTTTGGTTGTATAAGTCATAAGTTATGAACCCTGAATCCGTGTCTTTTCATTTTGTCCATTATGACCTTTCTGTGGCATAATTTATAATCTTCCTCAACACAAAGTATAATTGACGTTTTATATTGGGATATACCTAACAGATATTCAAATGATATCTTATTTTTTATTACCCATTTCCGGTACTCAGCGAAAAATTTATCGGGATTGTTTCTGGATTTAATCTCTTCCCTGATTTCTTTTGGTGCTCCAAGATTTTTAATGTGTATATATTTTATATTCATTTTTTCCATATTAGCCTCAAAAATTTTATTCCTAAAATCTTTTTTCCAGCTGAATGAATTCATTCTTATATCTATTACCTGGGTAATGTTATATTCCGTTAAAATACCTATAAAATCTTTTAAGGTCTTTCCGGAATATCCTATACTGTAAATGGCATTTTCATTGTTTTGCCGTAATTTATTTCTCAATAAAACATCTATGTTATTATTTGTATACACAAATGCTTAGAACTTAAATATTTATAAATTTATCCGGAAATATATCATCAAATTAAAATTCCCTATAAAGATCAATATTACCGGAAATTTACTTCATATAAGTATGATAAATATATTTTTTAAGGATTTGTATATACAATATCAATGTTTAAAGGTCTTTATGATACTCTCTTCGATCATTATGGTGACCTCCAATGGTGGCCCTCAGAATCTGATGATGAAACAGTAATAGGATGTATACTCACGCAGAACACATCATGGAAAAACGTTGAAAAAGCAATACAATCAATGAAAGAATCCAATGTAATCACCCTGAATAATATAAGAACTTTACCGGATAATAAATTGAAGGAATTAATTCGCAGTTCGGGTTTTTTTAACCAGAAAAGCATATATTTAAAGGAAATATCAAACGCAATTATAGATAATTTTGGAACCATGGAAAACATGAAAGGCAAAGATATGAAAGATATTGAGAATTTCATATCCAGTATCAAAGGTGTAGGAAATGAGACAAAGGAATCCATTATGCTTTACGCCCTCGATTATCCTGTGTTTGTTGTGGATGCATATACATTTAGATTCCTTGAAAGATATTACGGAACAAAATTCACTAGAATGGAAATAAGGGAAATGGCTGAAAAGGAATTTCCCGAAGTAAACCTACTGAAAAATTTCCACGGCATGCTAGTCAATATAGGAAAGGATTTCTGCAGAAAAAAACCCTTATGCCCTTCCTGTTTTCTCAGGAATTCATGCAAAACTGGTAAAATATCATGAAATGGTTATGTCTTTCTCTCCGGTATATTCCTTATATTTTTCATAGGTTTTTATGGATTCGCCTATAATTAAACCCAGAGTTATTGCAAGTAATGCATCCACAGTAAATAATGCAAGAGAATTATCAGGATATATAAATTCAAGCCCAATTCTCAGCATGAATGCAACTGCCCAGAATATGGTGATATATGGTGACCGTTTGTAAAAGATCATATTATTCTTATCAAAGAATGTGACCTGCTGTCCGTATATCAGTCCTGGCACTGTTCCAGCAAAAATTAATAAAAATATAATTAGAATATATTCCATGTTTCCTTCAAATTCCGCCATGAAGAATATAAGAAGAAATGAATAGATAATCGGGGCAGTAAATAATCTGGACGTCTTAAACTGCCTTCCCTGCAATCCAAATTTCAATCTGCGGTAAATAACACGGATTAATATAAGTACAATAACTATGAATATGAATGCATTGGACGTGTCTATTGCGATCACAGTGAGTGATAATTTTTGTATATATAAGTATAATGAATGTTTATAGATACTTGAAAGTTAATCCCGCAGAGATAAGAGTATAAAGCCAGTAATTTAAGTATACATATAAAGTCAAAATTCCAATATTTTAAATAACAACCTATACAGCAGGAAATGAATATAGATAGTTCATAATTAAATTATTTACTAATAGTGTTACCAATATATAAATTGATGTATTAATATCATCATGAATAAAAAGGTAATGATAGGTGTTTTGTGGTAGCAATATTTATAATGCTAGCATTAGTTCCAGCAGTTGACAATATACATATGACAAATAAGCCATAGATAGCAGAGCTGAATAATAGACAAATAAATTGTTAATAAAGGATGAAGAATACGCAGATTATTTAATTAGAATACACTTAATATGAATTTTATATTCACATACAGTGGAAAGCCTATGAAGAGCCAACATATAATAAAGAAAAACAGCTACGGCATCGTCTCTGTATATTCAATAGGTGATACTATATATATGAACTTAACAGTAGAACGAACAAAGGATACAAAGGGGGCACCTGGAGATTGTGTTGGAACTTATTATAAATTCCCAAAAAATCATGAAGCCGCACTGTCTGTTGTAAAAATACCGGCACTATCCTCTGACGCTTCTCCTGCTGATATAATTGCTGTATTTGGAGAGGCAGTACTTGTTGGTAGCAGCACTGTGCTTGGTGCTATTTCAGATTTTCTTGCAGCATTAGCCGATTCTGCATTGACACCGATTATAGCAGTTCTTGCTGCAGATTATGTTGCTCTTAATGTATATGCCTACACCCAGCATGATCCTATCGTATATTTTGAACTCTGTATAAGCTGGGATACACAGTGGTGGCATTTTTATGATATCGGAGCATATGGAGAAGAGGGCGCATTTACCGGTTCTGCAGATTGCCATAGCAACGGGTTATTTGTTCCAGTGGCACTAGCAGGAGGCCATAACTATTCTCCAAAATCATGGAAATTTTTTGCTCAATATTCTCCACATAACAGTGTTTGGAATTCATTTCAGGAACCACCGTGGTGATATTTATGGAATTTGGAATATATATCACAATATTTTTTATTATGATCTTTTTCATTACCTTTGGGATTTTATATAAGTGGTTTCATGATTTTTATCATATGAATTTTACTATGTATCCATGCCAACCTTTGGAATTGGATATGAAGAATTATAGGAATATGCTAAACAAGATATCGTTTATTTATATTGCAAATAATATAATAGGTTTTCTGCTCTGGGGCAAGACTCCATTTGTATATGCATTTTTTTATATCACAACAATATTCGAGTTTGTTGTTATAACTATGTACAAGAATCTAAATCAGATAAATGGTAAAATATTGAACAATAAGAACGATATAAAAATATATACTAGAAAATCTAATAGAAAGGTAAATTTACTGTTTTTAATTTTCTCAATTTTGTTCTTATCCGTTGCAGGTTATATGTCCTATATTTTTATATTTAA
>JAKAAT010000079.1 GCA_021802205.1 Thermoplasmata archaeon | reverse complement strand
CAGACAATTCAGGGTTTCATTTCGGCAGAGCTGAGGCATTGAACGAGTTGAAACTTTACGAAGAGGCAATAAAAGAATATAGTATATGTATACAGCTTGATCCTAAGTATATGGGGGCTTATTACAATAGTGGACTTATATTATCAAAGCTGGGTCGTTATAAGGATGCCGTTAAGGAATTTGATGCGGCAATCAAATTAAAACCGGATAATCCAGGTTCCTACTATAATAAGGCTGTTGCTTTAAAGCATTTAGGACTTTACAACGATGCGTTAAACAGCATAAATATAATATATAACACTGATGAGGTAGAGCCATTTTTAATTTATGCGGAGCTGATGTTTTTATTGGGAAGAGATAAGGAGGCCAGAAAGTTATTTTCTGAGGTTTTTGATGAGGGTAACATCACAGAAGAAGATATATGTGAAGCCTTGAATAACCAGTTAAATAATGAAAATTCCCGACAGGAAGTAAAGGTAATAAAAACGATTATAAAGATATACTGTAGATAAAAATATTATATTTTGATTTTAAGGCAGAAGCATATAACTAATTCAGAATAATCACTAAAACTAGTATTTATTAAAATCCCATTTATACATTTAAAAAAAGATAATAAAAAATAATTCCATTATCGGAAATTATATATTCCAATTGAGATGTACAACTTATCAATAAAATCCAAAAATTTATTAATATTAAACATTTATATTATTAAAGGAATGCCTCTGTTTCTTAAAAATAATGATTAATATGGCAAATAGGATTCATAATAAGATAAGTGTCGCCCTTGTGGGATATGGTTATATTGCAAAGTACTGGGAAAAGGCAATTCTGGATGATGGTAGAATGAATATTTACGGAATTTATGATAAGGGCATTGCCGAATCTAACCTCCCCGACCATAAGGTATATAAAAGTCTGGCGAGTCTCTGTGAGGACAATCAGATAAATACATGCATAATATGCACACCAACAGAGGATCATTATACAACCGCAATGGAGCTCTTATCATCGGGAAAGAATATTGTGATGGAAAAACCATCCGTTCTGAATATGACAGAATACAATGACTTAATAAGAAAGGCGGAGGAAAATCAAGCATTGATTTATAATGCATTCCACTTTGTCTATTCACCTGAAATTGCCTGGTTCCGTTCATCTTTATCAGGACTTTATGAGCGCTTTGGAAAGATTGGTAGCTTTTACTCCTATTTTTCTGATCCATATTATATTGGTGGAAAATTGAAGAGCAATGCATTGAGCCTTCTAGGCAGCTGGGTTGATAGCGGGTCAAATATTTTGAGCATGCTGTATTCTATATTTTCCCATATTTGGATGGATTCACTGACATTCGGTGACAGTTATGCTGGTCAATTCTCCGATTTATTTTCTACGGCTTCCCTGAAATTCGAGGATTCACATAACAATACCGGCTTTGGAAACACTGTTACTAACTGGGTCTCGAATTCATCCATGAAGTATACTGAATTTCTATTTCCTGACACGAATTCACAAATCCGGCTAAATCATTCTCAACTTGCAGTCACACTTACAGAAGGATCCAGCAACGAGATTCTGTTTTCATCAACCGTAGAAAATCGTCTTCTTGCCCATTACACCGGTCTTGTTGATGACGTTTATAAATCCCTGTCTTCGGGCACCGGTAATAAGGAATACGGAAAATTGGTATATGATACAATGTACGGTACAGTAAAAGAAGGTGGTAAGAATGCCTGAGAGCAGGTTTTCAAAAAAAACACAGCAAGCTATTAAAAAGTTTACTGATAGGGTTGAACCATTCAAGGTATTCAATCAGTGGCGTGATGGAATAGCCAGCGGGAAAATAGATCGCAAAGTGATAGTTTTTTATGGTGTTGGGGGAATTGGAAAGTCAAGACTCATATCGGAGCTCATGGCTACCCTAGACAAAAGAAACAAGAATGCAAATGAACTTACAGTAAACGTTATCTTTGCCGGCATGGATATACACGAATATAATTCACCCGCAGCAGTTTTGCTTGGTCTCAGGAAACAGATAAGGTACCCGTGTGTCCTTTTCGATTATGGACTGGTCAAATATCTATCATCAATAGGGAAGACTGCCGATCAGATTAAGGAATTCATACCTAAAAATAGTGTTCTCTGGGATATAACCGGTGATGTACTTGAAGCCATACATATTCCAGTTGGCCTAGTGGACAAAATCGCAGTCAGGCTCAGGGAAAAATATTCCATACAGTTCAAGGAGTACCATGATGAGATTGAAGCAATAGATGCCTGCAAGAGGAATCCGGAGGCAATATCGGAGAGGTTACCGCATCTACTTGGTATAGATATTTCCATAGCATCCCACAGCAAGGGTTCAATATTTGCCATCTTTCTGGATTCATATGAATCCATATATAAAAGGCAGGATTTTGAATTATTGAATAGCGATCCGGATGAATTCATACAGGAGCTTGTAATCTCTTCGGAAAGAACACTGTTTGTAATAGGGAGCAGGGAATATCTGAAATGGGAGCAGAAAGATCCATCGTGGAATGAGATACTTGACCAGCACATACTGGATTATCTCAGCGACCAGGACTCAGACTACTTCCTTAAATCAGTGCCTATTCCGGACGAATCAATCAGAAAGTCAATAATAACAAGCAGCAAGGGTCTTCCACTATACTTAGATCTCTGCGTTGAAATTTATTTGAGAAATAAGGATAATAACATTTCAGGATACGATTTTATGATTCCTACCAATGAGATTATACCCAGATTCCTGTCGCACCTTTCAGAAGATGAAAGGACATTATTCACTGCATTATCCTATCTGCATTTTTTCAATTTTAACATCTTCGAGATTCTGGTAAAGGAGCTCAATATACCGGTTGCCCTTTCAAACTTTGAGGAGATAATAGACCATTCATTTGTTTTAAAGGTGGAAGAAATAGAGGGAGTATACAAAATACATGACAATTTTTATGATTATGTAATAAACAATCCGGCGATAAGTGGCAAATCCATAATCATGAATAAAATCTTTTCAGGTGTGATAGACTACCTTGACGATAATAAACATGATATTCCCTATAACTCAATAGTAGTTTTTTATCCCAACGTTATAAATCTTCTTTCATATATACCGGAACAGGGCATCAGTAACGGCGAAAAATTCCTTGAGCTATCAATATTCCTTGTAGATGCCGGATACTGGACTATAGTTGGCAATATTATCAGTAAGATTATTAAAAAGCATCCGGAAGATGGTCGTATTCAATTCCTTTTAGCAGTATATTTCAGGAGGATTGGGATGCTGGAGAATAGTATTAGAATGCTTAAAAGTATCAATTCAGACAACACATTATTCGGTAATTATAAAGATTATGTGACCTATTACAGTGCGGATACACTGCGTGTTATGGGCAATTTTCCTGATGCATTGGACACGTTTAAGAAGATATCTAAAAAATATAAAAATAATAAGGATGAAGAACTTTACATTAAATCCCAGAATCAAATAGGAGACCTCACTTTTCTTTCGGGCAAATTTTCTGATGCAATGGCGATCCTTGAATCAATATCCGGGGAACAGAAGAGGGATTCTGTACTTTTTGCAGAAGCACTCAGGATTGAAGGACACATATACAGGTTTAATTTTATGTTAGAGGATGCCATTGGAAAATATTTTAATTCCATGGAGCTGGCAAGAAAACTCAATATTTTGGGTTTGCAAGGTGAATTATATAACAATCTAGCAGAGTCTTACTGCTGGTTCGACCCGGAAAAGGCTATTGAGTATGGGCAGAAATCGCTGGAGATTAATCACTACCTCAATGCACCGGTAGAATACGGCAAAACTTATGCAGCTCTGTCTATAGCTAACTCAATTAGAGGTAACTTTGCCTCCAGTTTGAAATATTCTGATCTGGCACTTGCAACTCAGGAACAGGTCAAATATCCTGGTGGGATGGTATATGCACATGGAAGTTACTGCCTTATATATCTTAAGACTGGAAATACAGATAAGTTCATGGAACACTACAGTGAAATGAAAAAACTAGTAGGCAAACTGGGAGCAATAGAATATACTATGCTTCCATATTATGTGTATCTGAATGCGCCGGAACTTAAGAATATGGAAAAGGATCTACAGTGGCTTGATTATGGCAAAACCGTGAAAAATATAAAGGAAATACTGAAAATGTAGATTGAATATTGCCGTATTATAAAATAACATTAGAGAAACAGTGCGGTAGAATGGTAAATATTACTGTGTCTTCTCATTTACTATGAGTTTTAAATTATTATTTAGAGATCACATCAATTTAATAGTTTGTCTATATCTAAATTGCCGATGAACAGGAGCTTAATTCTGGATCACATACTGACTGTATGAGATGATATTTATAGAAAAGCTAAATATTGGTTCAATATAAAATATTATTAGTTATATATCAACCACTATTCGTTTTAAGAATTTCATAATTTAGTTATTGTTGATACAAATCGAAACTTACAATCATATCAAAAACATCCTATAATAAAGGAAACATTAGCCATAAGTTTCCTCTAATATAGGAATAATTAAATAACAATTACAGATAACCTGGTATGGCTGACTCTATCCAGCTTATGAATATTTTAAGGGATCAGAAAGATCGCATGATGCGTTTGATATCTAATGATAAAATCATAAAGAGAGAATTGCCATTCGATATAAATTCATTAACATTAGGGGCTGCGGTTATAATATTAGGACCGAGAAGGTGTGGCAAATCTACATTTTCATTTGACATACTTAAAAATAACAAATTTGGATATGTTAATTTTGACGACGAACGGTTAAATATATCCTCAGAAAATCTCAATGATGTACTGGAAGCTATTTATTCGATTGAGGGCGATTTGGATATAATATTATTTGATGAAATTCAGGAAGTAACAGGATGGGAAAAGTTTATTTCTAGATTAATTGATGAAAAGAAAGTAATGATAACCGGAAGCAACTCAAAATTATCGGATAGGGATTTGGCAAAGCACATAACCGGTAGGCACATAAATTATAACCTCCTGCCTTTCAGCTTTACAGAGTTTCTTCATTACTTTGGATTCAAAACAGAAAAGTACAACGTTTATTCAACAAATAAAAAGGCAGAGTTAATAAATCTTCTCAATAAATATATAGATCTTGGAGGATTTCCACTGGCATTAAAAATAGGGAGAGATTATTTAACGGATTTATATAATGATATTATTGAACGTGACATAATACAGGCATATAACATAAAATTGAAATCTAAATTAAAGGAATTATCCAGATACATTATCAATAATTATTCTTCCGAAATAAGTTATAAAAAATTGGGAAATATTCTAAATATATCAGGTAACAGCACAATTAACAACTGGATTTCATACTTTACAGATTCGTATATATTTTTTGTTCTGGAAAGATTTTCATTTAAACTTAAAGAGTCCATTATTGCACCAAAAAAAGTCTATGTAATAGATAATGGGTTGATTAATATAAACATCTTTGACAGAAATATAGGAAGATTGATGGAAAATACTGTTGCTGTTGACCTTTTAAAATGTAAAAATTATAGCCATAATAATTTTGAAATAAATTACTGGAAAGGTTATAATAATAA
>JAKAAT010000022.1 GCA_021802205.1 Thermoplasmata archaeon | reverse complement strand
TGCGCATAAATTACAATCAATTCCCCCTATTTTAACATTGGCTGACATGATATTGCTGTTATTCCTCATTGCTACATGATTAAGCAATTATAGTTATGAGTATTAGTCAGACATGCGGAGAGTCTGTTTTATGATAAATGATTCTTTCAGCTCTGGGTAATTTTTATGTGGTCTATATTTTTTGAGTAGAAGGATACATAACCGTTCAGATCTTTGAACTCAGGTTTAGGATCAGCGTACTCCCATAGGGCATCCTTTATTATTTTATCATTCAGCTTCATAGAATAATAAGATGCATTTCCTTTATAGGGGCAGGCCGTTCTTGTTCCGGATCTTATAACTTCGGCTTTAACATCCTTCAATGGAATATCGTATGTTATGGTTTCCGTTAACCATGTTAACGTCCACCTTTGGAAGTTGTCATCTCTTTGATGCTTAAACTTCCTGGATACAACCCGATACCCTCGAGCCCGTTCGCAAACGCTTCAGGGATTGCCTTTTTCATTATATTGTAGGATGCATTCAAGTCTGCATGTATTAATGTACCATTTGCTGATCTGAATATTCCTCTCTTTATTCTTTTTCCTGAATATATTTCATGTTCTTCTACAGTTTCATTATCCAGGAATGAGCATTTGGATGTATATGATTCCTCATTTATAATCACATTTATTCCATTCTCATATCCCTTATAGTAGATCTGGTGTATAAGCATATTAAATGGTATTTGAACAAAACTGGTTGTTCTTCTTGCCTATATCCACAGACTGCTTCCATCCGTTGTTATGGCCTATTACAATTGTATCTATTTCATTGGTTATTGCATATGCTATAACTGCATTTGATATTTTATGCATAACATCCCTTATCTTCCTGTTTCTAACCATGTAGAGATTATTTATTCTTTTTGTATTCTCTTTATTTCCCTGTTTATCATTTACAGATTTTAATCTTGATAACTCCTTATTGAAATACTGGTTTATGGATTTAAGAACACCACCCCTGACAGCAATACCCTTTTCGGATATGTTGTTTCCAATGGTTATGATGTTCCTTACTCCAATATCAATGCCAAGTATTCTTTTAGGATTTAAATCTGATATGCCTGTTATCTCTTTAGATGTGTATAAGTTTAAACTATCCATAACCAATGGCACTGCTGATTGGTGAATACTAATATAAATTCCCCATTCTTATGCTTATACCTGGGCGGTTTAGGAACTCCATTGAATAGTTCTGTATTCTTCTTATACGACCTCAGAGCCCCAAAGAATGAAGTCCATGGCTGCTTTACCTTTTTAATGGTCCACTGTGCTGTCTGTGCTGGTAGTTTCTGAAAATTATTGTTTTCCTCTATATCTGATGGTATTGAGAATTGCGAGGTATATGAGGAAACCACTTAGGATTGAAAGGGGGCTGTCATACCCCAGCCCTGCCATATCAATCTATTGGTTCCCAGTATGTTTTTCCTGAGGTTATTCACCATATAATATTATAATAATATGGTATAATAAAACATTTTAAAACTATTCGTAAAATAACTTTTATATATTGAATTAATTCCTGACGTTTTAAATTAAGTGATCGCCTAACAGAAAACAAAAATGGCAATTAAAATAATTCTAAAATGTTATGGTTGTCTTCTTCCTAAAACATTGCTTATAATTATGTTATACGGGCCTGTATAATCCCTGTCCAGTCTCTGACCGCATTTTGTGCATTCGAGAGACATATCATCATTTATTTTATATTCTACATTTCCACAGTTGGGGCACGCACTTCTGATCCACAATTCGTCTGGGGGTGTCTTCGGTTCCGGTGCAATTTTCCGTTCTAGTTCTGCGTTTTCCAAATTATCTTCATTCCTTTTTATATCTCCGTTACCGCTTTCCTTTCTCTGCCTCTGCACCATATAAAAGGTAAAGCTATAAAGCCCCGCAAAGGCCCAAATGAATAAAAACACCGATGCAGCAGATGTAATTATTGCATTGCCTCTGAAGGCAGTAAGTGTAAATTCCACATATGAGGATATGAAGCTTGCTAAGATAGATCTCAAAAATCCGTATCTTATATATATAAAACTCAGTGCCATTGTTGATACATATATAAGTATGGAGTTATAAAGATTATAATTCGTAATCAGTACTGCAACTGCTGCAGCTATTAGCATAAATAGGATAGTAAAACGTTTGAGATAGTTATACGGATTGAGAAACGATGATGCTTTTAATTGCCTGGATACTGCTAGAAATATAATAATAAGTATAGATAGTGGAATAAACTCAAAAATTAACACCTGAAGTACAGACCCCATCATGTAAATAAAATTCTGTATGCCAAGTGGCATTGAAGAAACAGTACTAACGGCAATAGAGGGATCAACTATTTCAACAAGCACCGAAGAAAATACAAGTACTGCTATGTAAACAGAAACAGCAGAAAAATAAAAGGCATTATTATTCCTGTCAAAGCTGGATGAATGTATTTTATCGTAAAATAATGGCGAAAATGATAGCAAAATTAAGATTATTCCCAGTGCCATTAAAGAATAAGCCATAGTTGGTGTTATTTTTATATTCAGATAAAAATAAAGTCCTGACATGCCAGGTATCATACCGAAATCTTTGAAAAGAAATGGTAGTGTAAAAAAGAATACAAGGGCAGCTATAGCCATTCCTATATAGGAAAGCCCCTTGTTCATTTTATTTATTAATTCCAGCTCATTCATGGTCAATAATCTTTTATACTTATTTTAATGTAATTGTGAGTCTTTTATCTATCTTTCCCTTGACCATGGAGCTTTTGATATTTATTTCACCAACTTCACCGGTATTTGCAACATAAAGCCCGTAATCGGATTGAAGGGGAAGACCTGAAATGTTAATCACTCTTAGCTCTTCATCGTCAGAAAGAGTACCTGTAGAATAACTCATTCTCTGCTTTTCTCTGGGGAATTCATTTGACCCCATATATTCAATCTTGACAGGAACATTCTGTTTCACTATTTTGTTTGCTTCCTCTGCTATTTTATTGACTATATCCTCTGTCATATCATTTATATAGATATCTACCCATGCCTTATCATCGTAAGTCTGGCTAATTCTAGATTTGGCGTTGTAAAATTTATATGCAAGCCCTGAAATGATAAACATAGCGGTCCTGAATCTCATATGTATATGCCTTACATCCCAGTCCAGTGTCTGATGTATTGTTTTTCCAACGATGTTATCCGGGTATGTATCCAGTGAAATAAGGTGTATATAATCCCCGTCTGTCCATACGTCCACGATTCCGAAAGTTTTTCCATCAATTACAATTGCCCCCTTATCGTTTTGCTGTCCTAACATTGTGGGAAAAAATATTGTTTTGTCTACTGTAAGGTCTGTAAATTCGCACATTAAGACTTTACCATCGCATTCTTTTAAGTATGAATCCTTCAAGAATATCTCTTCTGTTATCATTATAGAGGTAAGAACTTATTTCTATATAATTTTATTTTATTTCTAATATACAGTTTAGGGTCACACAATACTGTAACTATGCATAGGCAGTTAAGGTTACGATTTCTGTTAACCATGTTAACAAACCCCTTTGGAAGTTGTCATCTTAGATAATTCAAAGGTGCTTAAACTTTCTGGGTTAACCCTCAATTCCGTCTGTGAATGCATCCGGGAATGCCTTCTTTAATATATTATAGGAACCATCCACATCGGCATTTATTAGAATTCCATTTGCAGATTTGAACAGTTCCCTCTTTATTTTTCTGCCAAGATACTTTTCATGACCCTCAATGCTCTCATTGTCAATGAAGGAACATTTGGAAGTATATGATTCCTCCTGCAGGATAACATCAATTCCATTCTCCTCTCCTTTATATTTAATCATTGAAATCAATCTGTTGAAGGGTATTTGAACAAAGTTCTGGTTATTCTTATTACCCATGTTCACATTCTGCTTCCATAGTTCATTATGCCCTATTACAGTGGTATCAATGTCATTGAATAATGCATAATTTATAATTCCCAATGATAGTTTATGGAATAAATCATTGATTATCCTATTCCTCTTATTTGTTATCAATCTTATCACTCCAGTATATCTCTGATATCTTTTATTATGCTTGTACTGTATATCGTTTATAGACCTTAATTTAGCCATCTGCTTATTATGGAACTGGTTGGTGGATTTAACTAAACCGCCTTTAACAATAACAGGACTTACACCAGTATTGTTTGATATGGCTGCAGTGTTGTCAACAGCAAGGTCAATACCAATAATAGATTCTTGTAGTATTCTTTTAACGCCTTGAAATATGAGAACCAAGCATTCCTGAATGTCTTTATAAACCATTGAAGCGTCTGTTTTGGTAAAACATTATTCTCAGGGCTTACACTTCGGTATAATGTTTTTCAGATGATATGATATCATTTTTCCTTATTCCTGTTTCACTGTATAATTTAGAATTCTCAAAGTACCTCTGCCTTGTTATGTAATTGAATTCATTGAATATATTCTTGGCTATATGCGTATACTAGTGTAAATTGCATTTTATGTGTACTGGTTCAGTTCTTGCTGCTTCCATTTGCAACACTTATTTCCTGTTCCTGTCATAAAAATCAAGCAATCTTACAATTGCATCATTATTCGTTTCCCTTGGTATAATCTTAAATGCATCTAATCTCTCCTTTGTCTCTTTTTTTACTTTTGAGTCTTCTGTTCTCTCTATAAGGTTAAATATATTGATTGTATATAAACATCCACATCTAATTTACTTATCCAAAAACTTGATAATTTATTGGATATTTGATCATATCCAGTTCCATTTAAAATGTGGTTATACTTCATTTGCCATAATGGTTAATAACTCAACACATCAAATATATAGATTATTATTGAAAATATTGGTTATATATTACCATTAAAAATTTCATAGAGCACATACCTGATCTTTATCAGGTCTGATGTTCTTTGCATATATCTCTTATGTTTTATGTAGTTGAATTCTGTAAAAGCTATCCCATCATACATAATATCCCTGAGAATCAGTGGCTCAGGAGGTGCCAGGTACGTATACTTCTTTTTCAGGGAAAATGGGTCTGTATTACCTGAAAGTACGAAAGCCATAATACTTCTCAGTTGATGCCATATGAAACTTTTTCCATAGAAATTTATTACGCTAAATTTATCCACTTTAGAATATGAAATATTGTCTATGGTTCTTTCGGTATTCCGTGTATCAAGTTTACAAAAATTTCTGAAATCATGTGTTCCTTTAAATTCATAGAGTCTGTTCATCAAATCTTCCATATCATGCCGCTCTGTAAGTATATATGAATACATTTTCATTGAATTATGCCTGGGATTCATATAATTTTTCAGTATAGCATATGAAAGGAAAAACATGTCTTCTAACTCCGCATTCAGGATCCCCATTATATCTATGATATTTCTCTCAGTATTGATAAGAAAGACATTTCCATTAGCGGAAACGTTTCTATCTGTTCTTGCTGCACTTTCAATATTTTGACATATCTCATATCTGGATAATGTGTTTATAATGGAATCTTCCACGCTATTCCTGCCATTTCCCCTCTGGAATCCACTGAATTTGGTACCATCATAACCGTATTTAATGAAATAATACATTATTCATCCCCTGTAGTAATCATAATTACATTAAATAAATGCATTCATCAATGAATACTGGAGTAACATGGCAAAACTTTATATCGGCTGTTAATTTAATCTATTGAAATGTCGGTACCGTACAGAATTACTATCAGGGTCTCAGAAGATTTAATTAACCAGCTTCAGGAAATTGTAGAGAAAAATCATTATAATACAATTTCCGAGGCTATTCGCCTTGCAATAAATGAATTCATATCAAAGAATCATGTAAATTCTACCAGCAAGGTTGATTTAAAACTCCCGAGAAATATTTATGCTGAACTGGAAGAAGAGGTTAACAATGGGAATGCCATATCTGTTAACGATCTTATACGTTTTATTTTAAGAGAATATGCAAAGGGAAAAACAAAAAACTAAATTTAAATAAATTGTGGATATAGGTTTTTAATGGTCGTAATACGGAATACAAAACAGAATCTAATTAATGATATAGGAAAAAATTATTTTTCAAAACTCTATGACTTTGCAGGCATTATAGGGTATTCAATAGAAGAGGATGAAGAGATTAAACTGGAATTCAATCCGGACAGGCCAGACCTCTTTTCATTTTATGCCCTGAAATCTGCAATGAAAATTTTTTACGATGGTGACTATCCGATAAAGCCTGCGCTCCATAAAATGGAATCACTGTTAAAAGTAGATAAATCAATGGAGAGTGAAAGGCCATTTGCAATGTCCTTTATTGCGAGGGGAAAACCACTTGGAAAATATTACAAGCATATTATAGACTATCAGGAAAGGCTACATGATACTGCAGGAAAATCCAGGAAAAAAATGGCAATAGGCATACATGACATGGATAAAATTACACCCCCATTTAAATTTATCATGAAAAGAAAGAAAGAAATATCATTTACTACATATGATAATTTCCACGGTACTGCTGAAGAGATCCTAGTAAATCATGATAAGGGGAAACAGTATGGGAATCTAATAAAATCTAAAACTTCTGTTCCGGTAATACTTGATAGCGCTGGTGATGTTCTTTCAATGCCGCCTATTATTAATGGGATTAAATCCAGAATAGGAGAGAACACATCAAATATTTTCTTCGATATCACAGGTACTGATTACAATGCTGTACTTCATGCGTTATATCTATTCGCATATGAGATGACGTTTATCGGTTATTCAGTTTCAATACCAGAAATAACAGGTAAGGGGAAAAAATATGACTGGAGAGAAATCAACCTTTCCCGCGGAGAGATTAAAAAAGTTATGGGAATAGAACCTGAAAGTACAGTTATGCTTCTCAGAAAAATGGGATACAGATGTGAAATTGCATCCAACGGTTATCATGTTAAGGTCCCCGGAAACAGAATAGATGTAATGGGCCCGGTTGATCTTATAGAGGATATAGCCAAGGCATACGGGTACGACAATATTGAAGAGAAGATGCTTGTGACATCAGGCACGGGCTATCCCTATATCGATAACGATTATAATCGAATAATTAGTGATATCCTCATATCTCTTAACTATCAGGAGGTAAAAACATTTGTTCTGAATTCAGGGGAATTTTACCGGGATACAGGATATGCCGGTAATGTAAATATAGAAAACCCAAAAAGCCTGGATTATTCAATCATAAGGGATAAAATATTTCCTGGCCTTCTTAACATTCTGAGTATAAACCGCAGAAGAAGCCTACCAGTTAAAATATTTGAAATAGGCGATGTTATTGTTTCCGGAATCCAGGAAAGCCATCTCTGCATACTGTTTAATAATTCCCGCGCATCATATTCTGATATATACTCTGTCATGGAATATTTAATTTCCAGAACCGCAGGAAGAAACTTCCGGGTAGACCAGGCAGAAATGCCAGAAATGATTAAAGGTAGGGGAGGTAAAATCATAATTAATGACATTTATTCTGGGGTCATCGGTGAAATGAATCCGGCTGTATTTACAAACTTCGGGGTACAGAATCCAGTTGCCTTTGTTGAGATAAACCTAGAAAGCCTGTTTTCAGGAATCAAATAAAAATTTTTAACAAATGTAATGATATGGTTGCCATGGAAACTGTAAACCTCAGAGAGGCTGTTATGCAATCATTCACCTCCATTGGTCCTATGCTGGACTTTATCGCACTGTTTTCTATCATAGCCCTTTATTCAGGATCGATGCTCCCGTTTGTTGTAATATTCTCATTTCTACTTTCATATTTCACCCTTTACACCATATACTCATTTTCCAGGGTATATGTAACGAATGGTGGATATTATTCATACGCTGGAAATGGCCTCGGCAAGGGTGCAGGATTTCTTGTACTCATACTTTATATAGGTTATTCAGCGCTGACTGTTCCCAATATTTCTATATTCATATCCGGTTTTCTTTATTCCATACTACAGCTTTTCGGATTTCAGGGCTTATACATTGAATATATATTTTTACTTGGATTTACGGCAACTGTTTATTTCGTTGTATCAAGGAGTTTCAGGACATCGATAAGATATACACTTATTGCTGGATTCCTTGAAATAGCATTCGTAATATCCATGAGTATAATTTTTATAATATTTAGGTCTCCTGATTTTTTATTTTCAGGAATAAAATTTTCATTTAATCCATTTTTCTTTGGTGTTATTTTCGGGATATTAGCATTTTCCGGAGGTGGTTCAAGTATATTTTTATCTGAGGAAACGTCGAAGGCGCATATGAACACACCAAAATCCCTTCTCATATCTTTTACAATATCCGGACTTATTATGATATTTTCTGCATTTGCCTTACTGATGTTTGCAGGATACCACGGTCTATCCCTCTATGAATCTAATTCATTTTATATAACAGAACTGGTAAAAACAAGGCTCGGTGTGCCCTTTCTTCTAGTATTTTCTATATTCGGGTTGATGAGCGCCTTTAACCTTAGTGTATCGTATCTGAATGCCCTTGTACACATGATGCCCAAGTTCTATATGGATTTTAATCTAAAGAAAAATTTCAACAAAAATAAATTCATGATTGGACTTTTTGCATTTTCATTACTAATATCATTGATTTTCATCCATTATGTGGGTTTCTTTGATTCTTTCGTAATAATTGCCGGCTTAATCAGCTTTATGTATATTGTAATACATATAATATCCAATATATCCCTGATTCGAATATTCAGAAAACAAAAATTCTTCTTTCCATTTCTGTCATCACTTATACTTTCTACTGCCTTTATTTTTTCATTTTATGGTAATACCGGATATTTTGCAATAATTAATTATCTGCTCTTGGGCTATATAACTGTTTCAATTGTGCTAATAATCTATATTAAAAAAGTAAGGCATGAATTTTATAAAAAAATCAAATTTGAGTATATAACCATAGTAAACAACCCATCAGAGAACAATAATGATTTAAAATAAGGTAAATTTTTATATCTTAATTTCATTATCGAAATTAAACTATGGAAATTACAGATAGAATTAAGCAAAACTTAAACCGGCATCCAGAGATCCCAGTTTTGATAGGACTGCTTGCCCTTTACATGTTCCTGTCAAACTTTTTTGTCTGGTCTCTGGCATTTCAGGAGTCATACCTCAACGTGTCAGGAGGTAGTGATCCCTATTTTAATTATTATATTGTTCAGTACATCCTGAACACCCATACACAGCTAACCCATACAATACTTCTTAATTACCCAGTAGGTACGGTCAATGCAAGGCCACCTTTCTACCAGTGGAGTATAGTATTCGTGGGGTATATTCTTTCTCCATTTATGGGCCTCAAGATGGGAGCTTATTATGCGTTCCAGGAATCAGATGCATTCTACGGCGCGCTTTTGATCATACCTGTTTACCTCATAACGAAACAGATATTTGGAAAGAACGCAGGGCTGTTTGCGGCAGTACTTTTTACAATTATGCCTGGAAACTTAACATCAGGGATACTCACTGATGGTAGAGCCCATACGCCGGAGCTTATATTTGCTTTCCTTTCAATATACTTCTTTGAAATGGCTGTAATATCCGCCAAAAAAGGAGTTATAATAAGTAAACTGACAGATACAAGATCATATTTCAGTTCCATAAAGAAATATTACCAAGAAAATAAAATAGCTACAATTTACATTCTCATGTCTGCCGTTTCTCTTGGCGGTTTGATAGTATTCTGGCAGGGATTTCCTTACATAGAGGTCATACTGCTTATCTATGTTGCAGTTCAACTGATTTACAATTTAATTGTAAAAAAACCCACAGGGTATTTAACTTACCTCACAGCAATTTATGTGGCAGCATCCTTTCCTATTGGATTCTACTACTATGATATTACATCAATGTTACATGCATGGTTCCTTCCGCCACTTGCCATGGGTCTTATGATTGTTGGGTTCGGGATTCTCGTGAATATAGTGGCAAGAAAGCCATGGATAATAACAATTCCATCAATGGTAATAGTTGTCGTTGCAGCATTATTTATCCTAAGCAAGACCAATCCTGCAATACTCAAAGAACTTATAACTGGTGATGGTTATTTCGTGAAATCTAGGGTATATTCTACTATTGCAGAGGCTGCAGCGCCTCCTCTGGGTCAGTATATTTCAGATTTTGGACCTGGTTTGTTCCTGCTTGGAATTGCCGGTGTACCCTTTATAATATATAAATTCCTCAAGGAGAAAAAGGAAGCAATTTTGCTGGTAATCATATTTGCTATATTTTCCATATTCATGAGTTTCGAAGCGGCAAGATTCAATATCACAGCAGCACCGGTATATGCAATACTGGGCGGCGGCCTAATAATGTATTTTGTTGATATAATAAGGCATAATGAATCCACAAAAAAATCAAAACATGTAAGTGGTAGGAAATCGTTGCGTAAAAATATCAGTGGTGTAACAGTTGGTTTTGCAGTAATTGTGGTATTGATTCTTATAGTACCATCAGGAATGAGTGCAATTTCGGCAGCTGTGCCAGAAAATAATGCCTTATCATACGATCATATATTAAACTCAACACTGCCTAAAGGTTTTAGACCAAACAACCCATTCGGTAATTATGGCTTGGCCATAGATAACAAAACACAGCCACTTGCAGCATCTTTTGAATGGCTTGCAACTCAGAATGCCAACGTATCAATACAGAATCGTCCTGCTTATGTTTCATGGTGGGATTATGGTTTCCAGGAACTGGAGGAGGGGCAGCATCCAACGGTGGCTGATGATTTCCAGCAGGGAATAGCAAGTGCAGGTCAGATACTATTAGCACAGAATCAAACGCAGGAGATTTCGCTATTCATATCAAGAGTCCTTCAGACCCCAGGCGGTTATTCCAATGGGCATTTCAACGCTACTATAACTTCCGTAATGGACAAATACTTCGGTGTTAATGAAACAAAAACAATAGCAAGCATGTATGGTAACCCGCTGGCTTTACAGTATATTCATTTCTTGAATGAAACTGCCTACGGCAGCCACCAGATAAATGTGACCACATCCTACAATGCAAGGCACGCACTTATAATGGGTCAGCTGTCCACAAAATACAACCTTAGCACTCTTATATCTGCATACAGTGGACTAGAAAAAGCTACAGGGTCATCCATATCGTATATCCAGGTGGATCATGGGCTATTTCCGTTCTCAGGGAACGATCCAGGAATTTTCTATGCCCCGGCATACCTTACAGACACAGCATCATATACAGCCGATGGAGAGGTTGTTCCCATAAACTATTATAATGTTATCGCCACAACTAGCACTGGTGCCACATATCCACTTAATAAACTACCTGCTGGCTCTACAGTAACCGGTTATAGCCTTACCTATACGCCGAGATTTTACAACACAACTATATACAGGACGGTTATCGGTGTGCCGCAACAGTATCTAAGTGCATTCGAGCAAGGTGAAATAACTATATCTCCGGCATTTAATATGAGCAATTTTGAGCTAGTTTATTATGCATCCGAATATAACCCGTCAAAAAACGCAACATCTAGTACACCAGGATGGACATTGATCCCTCTACAGACAGCATATGCATATCACCAGGAGAAAAAAGGCACTGAGGTGCTGCTACCTGATCTAATTGGTCAGGAAGATCCTATCATAGAATACTATCCGGGTGCGGTAATAAGTGGAAGAGTAACTACGCCTTTAGGTGCAGGAATTGCCGGTGTCCACGTGACAATAGATGATCAGTACGGGATACCTCATGAGGTTGTGACAACCAATAGTGGCGGGTATTATACTATCACGGGATTACCCGGAAATGATACAATTACTTACTCCACAGGAAGTGTAAATTCATATACAATGGAGGGTACAAATATTATAAGTTCAAGACCGGTATACGTATCTACTGATCAGGGAGATAGAATAGGGAACTATAACATTACAGAGTATGCAACCCTTCATAGAAATACAGTATATGGTCATGTTGCACTTGATAATATAACATCTTCCCATAGCGTGAATAGTGGCACAATTACACTTACCAATTCTACATATGGAATAACAAGGAATGTGACCATAACAAATGGCAGGTACTCAGTGAGCAACGTGGTCCCGTACAACTATAATGTTACTGTAAAAACAGATGGTAATGTATATAAAAATTTCACAGCTATAGATGTCAGCGATAAAGTGCAGCAGTCTTACAATTTAACCATAAAAATGGATCAGATTAGGATAACAGTCTCTGTGGATAATCTTGATCTATCTGGATATACAGTTTATGTCAATCAAACAGAAGGAAGTTATAGATTAAAAGCGGTAACTCCAAGTAATGGAACGGTAGATATGTCTGTATTCCCCGGAAATTATAAAGTTACAATAAAATCTAATGGGAGCGAGGACATATCATCTGCTACACTATCTGGATGGGGTAATACAAAATCGCTCACACTTACACCAGAATTGACAGCCAATGTATCAGGAAGCGCCCCCTCTGGTGCTAAAGTTTGGGTTTATTTCAATGGAATAACATCAGATGCACTGAACGTTACCGCTAATTCTACAGGATATTATCATATGAATATGCCATATGGCGTATACACTATTTATTCCAACGATTCAGCAGGTGCATTTGTAAAGACATTAAATATCACAGGAAATACAGTTGTAAATATCATATATAATCATGCACATTATTACAATATTAAATCTACCATGAGCGGGGCTAAGAATTATAGAGGTTATTATGAAATACTGGCTACCAATTCCAGCGCATTCCTGTATTCTATTTATTCCAATTCCAGTAATGTTTACCGTATTTATCTGCCCATTGGAAATTATTCAATATCTGGAGTTGGAACGTTTAACAGCACTACATTAGCTGGGTTCAACGTATCAAATCTTGCAAGATCATACAATATAACACTGAATCTTGATTCTAATGCTTCTTACAGTATAGCAACATCAACCAACAACTCTCTTCTCTATGCTACAGAGGGTGTATTAATAGTATATAATGGAACTGTTCCATATTACTATGCAGAACTTAATGCTGGAAGAGCCACTCTTTATGGTTATAACACGAGCACTGTAAGAATTGAATCCCCATATTACTATAGTAATATAAATAATATAACTAACGCTATTTATACTGTATCCCAAAAACTGGTTAACGTAAATATATCCATCTACAACGATTCAAAACTAACCGATTACAATGGAAACTTATCTTTAATTGGCTCATATAACAATTATACAATAACGATGATAAATGGCACAGCCACCAAAGAGGTTGCTGAAGGGGTTTATTATACTGAGGTTTCAAACAGCAGTGCTTATATAGTTCCAGTAATGACCGGTACTGTAGTCAATAGCTCTGGATCCCAGGTATTTGTGAAGAATACAAATCTATATTTCAGCCTAACAAATTCAAATAAAACAATAGAATATCCTGTAACATATCTGCTTAATTCAACTGGGATTCCTGTTAGGTTGTCACACATACCTGCTGGAACATATACACTTTATTCGTATAATGAAAGTAAGACAGTCAATGGAACTATTGTTAATCTCAGCAGAATTACAATAACTAAAAATACAACAGTAGATATCGTTTATGTTAAAGGTTATAAAGTAGATATCACAAATAACCTGGATATACCGGCTTCATACCGCATTATGAACGGAACTAAAGAACTAGAGACATCGCAGAGCAGTAACACTACTCTGGTGCTCCCATCATTAAAATATACTGTCACGTCCAGCGGAAACTTTACAAATTCAACAGGTGCATATTACTTTGTGAACGCTAAAAATCAGTATATAACACCAATCTCAAATAATACGTCATCCAATATCAGCCTTATACCGACGGAAGTTACAGACATGTTGAGCGGCAATGTTATTTATTATTCAAATAGTACAGCCGTGTCAGGTGTACATATTGATATAACCAAAGAAGGAAAAACAATAAAGAGCACAACTTCGAATTCTGGGAATTACTCTGTAAATGGCCTTAATCCCGGAACATATGGCATATATGCGAACTATACGAATGCTGGCAAAAATTATGCATACTTCGAAAATGTGACATTGAATCCATTCAGCAATAAGACCTTTAATATTTTTATGATGCCTGCATACGAAGTTACTCTCACAGGAGAAAATAATGGCAAAGATGTTTCAACAAATCTCACTGTCACTGGTTCTTCAATGTTTGTAACCACATTAAAACTAACTCACAGTATATATCTTCCTGCCAACGTGACTTATGAGTTTATACTGTCAAATTCGACAAGTCAGAATGGTAGACCGGTTGATTATTCATCATCTTCATCATTATTCCTTAACAGATCAATTACAGAGAACTTGACTCTTACGAAAGTCGCCCTGTACAAATACGTGCTTATAGATCCAAGCGTAATCGGATATGCTGGTCAAAACGGCATAACAAATGCAACTATAAGTAATGAAGGGAATATAAATAATCATACAATTTATCTCTATTCTGGAAACAGCTCTTGGGACTTTAGATTTAATCCAAACAATGTCACGATTCAACCGGGTCAGAATCAAACGGTAAATGTTACTATTGAAATCCCTGCAGTTCCTGCTGGTAATCACACAATACCCATCTGGGTAAAGGTCAATGGTACCAACTATGCACGCAGTATAGGGAATATAACTGTAGACGTTCTGAAGGGAGCAAGCTATAATTTTACATACTCTCATTATGCCGCCGTAAATGGAAAAATAAATATGATTCCTATAACTCTTAAGAATACAAATAGCACTACACTAAACATATTTATGAATATCTCAAATTCAATTCCTTTGAAATCCATAGATGATATTATTGCACATTTCACCTATAACGGCAAAAATGTAACTGTTACAAATATCACACTTAATCCTGGTAAAAGTGCCGTGTTATATATTTATGCAGAGGGTATTAATGGAAGGATATTGCATTCAGTGCCTATAAAGGTTAATACTAACACAACAATCCCCACAGGCGAAATTTATCATAATGAAACTATTATCCCCGTACTACCCTCTGCCACAATAGGTACGGGATCATCCGGTAGAACCGTAATCAATGATTACACGGCGAATCCAGACATTACAATCTATATCGGTATCGGCATAATAGTAGCTGCACTGTTAGCAGGAATTATCGGCTCTTCAATCAGATCGAGGAAAAAGAGGTAAGTTAAATGAAATATAAATTATTAATCCTATTCTCAGTGATTTTCGCTCTTATCGCATTATCAGGCGCTGCTTCAGCTTCAAGCATATACACAGAAATACCGGAAGCCTCTGCATCCGGTTTTTCTTTTACTCCGTCAGTTCCAGCCTGCGTTTATGAAAACGAATCATTCAACGTTAATCTCAGTATTGCACATCCTGGATACCATAATTACTCTATTGCAGCTTATTTCGGCGCGGTTAACGATACCGGTCTTTCACCACTATTTCATTATGATAAGTCAGCAAACGGGGTCTTCTCCATAGCTGTTACTGCACCATCAGAATGTGAAAACATTTACGGATATATCAATGGCTATGCTATAGATAATTCAACAGGTCATCAAGTATCATATACTTCCAGTATCACAATCAACGTCAGTAGACCTATAGTTTTAAGTGCCACTGTTCAAAATTCTGACCCTGTACCTATATATAACATAACTCTGACTTATACTATAACCCATGGGACATCTTCCAAGATCCTGCCCCCAAGCCATGTAGCTAAAATAAATGGAAATTCTGTTTATAAGGATAATATTACCGTTCCCGTGGCTTCCGTCTATAAGGGCAAAAATACACTAACAGTAACCACAAACAATCCTGTTATAACGCTCAAGGGAAAACCATCCTTAGTATTCTATAATGGTAAGGCCCCAAATTATGACTGGGTTTACTACATAGCCGCTGTTGCAGTTGCTTTTGCAATATTCCTGATAGTTGCCTCAGGAAGAAGAAATACAGTTCGTGTACCTAAATGGAAAAGATCCAAATCATCAAAGAAAGTACAGAAGGCCCAAAAGACTAAATAATTATTTAATTTCTCTTAAATTTCAAATTAATGAATGGAGGGTTGTAAATTCCTTTTCATAAATATTTTTTCTACTAAACTTCACTGGGGTTTTAGAAATATCATATCTATCATCAATGAGTGATATTCTCGCTGCAGACAATGCATTATCGTGAATTTTATGTGGAGTACTGGTATTTTCCTCGTTAACGATGATCATTGGTGCTAAATTCTTTAAATGTTTGATAATTACATCTCTGTTTGGTCTATCACCGTTACCGATTTTAATCATTACGTAACGGTAACTATAATCTTCTATAATACGAATTATACTTTCCCGAATATTTGCTATCACTGGGCATTCCCAAGCCTCTAATAATACCTCGTCCCCCATGACAGCTACTCCAGGTCTTGGTCCTGGGTCTATACCAATGACAATCTTATTGAATTCTTCCCGGTTTAAAAGCAGGGGCAGGCATTTTCTTATACCTTCTATTGAATTTCTCGCCTTTATTTGTCCAGGAAGTGTAAATGTATCATTGATCGAACTCAATATAACATTTATATCTGCAGGAATCGAATAAAGATCAGTTATGCTGAAAAAAGGCAGATTCCATCCTTTCAAATCCATGACAATATCATGGTAAAATTTAAAGTCGTGAGTATATATTCCTACACGGGTCATCTATATAATTAAGTATTTCATTATTAATAAATTTTTACCATATAAAATATGTATTTTCTCCAGATTTTATGGAGTTATTTAATATTTTAAGATAGATGACGATTATGTATTAGCATACCCCCTCGAAAGAATATTTTTATTAGATATATAATTAAAATTGATATTCCTCCACAGTATAAAGGTATAAAAAAATAAATATGGATTTGCAATACATACAGACGGATAGGTGGCAGAGAAGCTATGCGTGAGACTGCAGATCTCATCTACTTGGGTCCAAATCCCAACCTATCCTTTATCAAAAATATGTACAGAAATGTTCGTTCTTAAAACTAAAGAAGGCTTCTAAAACTTCTATCCCTGAATCTCCTATATGTAAAAATCATAACTTAATTACATTAAGGGGGATTTTTTAATTTAGACTTAAAAAGCTCTATATATTTGATCTACCTGCCTCTATTATGTTTCCCGCGACCTATCATTTCCAGTGTTTCCAAAAGTATTGTGTTTTTATCCCACCTATTCTTCTTAAAACTTTCAATGCCTATAATAATATCCGGCTCCACATTATAAAATATTTCTTTATCAGGGTATTTCAGCATTAATTTTGTTGATACCTGGCCTTTAATTCCTGAATTATCCAGAGAAAAACCGATAACGTTGGTGAAGGCGTTAGCCGGCTGGGATGGAGGAATCCCGATAATAGTTGCACCACATCTCTTGAGCATATCTAAAAGATCAAAACCTGCGCTGAATGTTAAAGGAGAGCACAATACATACACATTGATTCCTACTATTAGCTTATATTTTTCCACATATTCTGCAAAGGTGGATGAAAGATTAACCTCACGTTTCCACTCTTCAGCACTCATTCCTCTCTTTCCTGATACCCATTTATGCATTTCAGCAAATGTATATCCATCAAGATTTTCTTCATTCTCTCCTGGGTTATATTGCTTTTTATACCATGATGAATGCCTTTCTATATCATATCCCTTATCTATTTCAGTTACTTTATCTCCATACAGAAAATAAGTTAAAATGTTGTCTAAATAAGAATTGCCTCCTGTATTATTGGTGAGATCAACAATCAGATCTTTCACGCCTCTTGCATGCATCTTCTGCAGAAGATCGACTATGGCTTCTGATGCGGATGGTACTTCAGAAAGAATTTTATCAATTTCTCCGTGTAATTCAAATCCAGCATCTCCAAACATTTCTCGTAGGAAGGATTCGCTGGCACCAGACTTCAACAGTGATTCATAGCTCTCCCTATACTTAGTCATGGAATCTATTCTTAAATATCCAATCATATCTTCAATTATTTTATATGAGATATCTGATTTTGAAGAAAAGGAAAAATGCAAGGAATCGTGTTCGATCAATTTTCCTGGCGGTTTTTGTTCAAAAATATTGTCATTTGGGATGGCAATCTCGTGAATTGAATTATCTTCCAGAGATATCAAGGTAAATATAATTTCTTTCATATCTCCGGTACTTTTTCCGGTAAGTAATGAAATAAAATATGTTTCTTTGAGGGCATAAGAAAGAACAAGAAGCTTGTTATAAATTCCGTTGGCAGCTCTTATTTCAAGCATTTTTGATATCAGTTCTTCCACAGGGATTCCATTTACTGCAAGGAGTTTGTGTCCAATCAAAGAACTGAATTTATTTTCATATACTCCAGTTAATATAATCATCTTATCTATGGGTTTGAATTCCAGCCATACTTTCCCACTTTTAGCAAATAACTGAGTCGCTTGAGTATGACAATCTCCTAAGAGGGCAATTATTCTCATGACAATCATATTTAATTGTGATAAATCGATGGTTTCTTCCAAACTGCTTAAGATCTCTTCGACCTTTGTGTAAAACTTAACCTGTGAACCTAAGTTCCTGAAAGGGTCTGGGTGAGCCTCTGTCAATATTCTAAGAAGTTGATGCATATCTGATAGGGCCTCCTCCCTTTTGAAAGTTCTAAACGAGGAATCCATATTTTTGCATATTATAAATCTTAATAAGAATTGCGATTAATATTTTAACAGAAAGGCATTAGTTAAATCTATTCATATCCCCACATTTTCCGTATGCCCGACTAATAAGCATGATTTTAATTATTAAATTCTGTAACAATTAGAACTAATAAATCATAGTGTCAACTAAAGTTAAAATTGGGAAATTGGTTCTGAGTTGTGAGAAACAAAACAACTCTCAAGTAAATAATGTTAAGCCAGTTAAGACGTTTTTCTTTCCCTCTTTTAAGGGCATATTCTCTGATTGGATTAAGCCTAAGTCCAGGTATTTATTAGGAGATATCAGGCATCCTTGCGGTAAGATCCTTTCTTCCTCCACGCTGTCTGCATGTTCCTTCTTCACGGTAATTCTTATTATTTATTTCATTGACTCTCTTAACCATAGTAGGTTTTGATATGCTTGTTGCCTCTGATACAATAGATATCCAACCATATCCTATTAATATGCTCTCATTGGCCGCCCATAATCCTCTTGAAAGCTCATTGAAGGATGATACAACCTTCCGGTACTTTTACATTGTTTTCATAACAAGTTCTTATTTGTCATGGATTATCCCCATAATAGTGTAGCAACTTCTAATATGAAAATAAGTGTTATTTATTCACAAGTCCTAACCTTATCTTACCAGTATTCCATATGCCACATCTGACATGCCCGACTCATTATTTCCATAAAATATGTGCCTGGTCTGGGTGTATTCAAGTATGCCCTCCAGTCCAAGTTCCCTGCCCAATCCGCTCATTTTGAATCCTCCCCTGGGTGCTGCCGCAGATAAAAGATGATATTCATTTATCCATACGGTTCCAGCCTCAATGCGAGCTGATATCCTTCTGGCTCTTTCCATATCGGATGTCCAGACACCTGCGGCAAGGCCATATCTGGTTGAATTTGCAAGTTTTACCGCTTCTTCCTCCGTTTTAAAACTGTAAATGGTGAGAACAGGACCAAATATTTCCTCATCTGATATTTCAGAACCAGGTTTGAGGCCGGAGATCAGTGTTGGAGGAAAATATGTACCATTTTCAGGGACCGATTCCGATATATCCCTTGAATAGAATATTTTACCCCCAGAGTCAACTGTTTTGCTGATAAGCTTCTCTATTTTCTCCTTCTGTTCCATTGTTGTAATGGCACTGATATCTGTTTCGTAGTCCATGGGGTCTCCCGCTTTCAAATTATCCAGGTATGTTTTCATTTTCTCCATGAATCCATTCAATGCCTTCTCTTCTATGATCAACCTGCTCGCGGATTCGCAAAGCTGCCCTGAGTTCAGAAATATGCCAAAAATAACGCCCTTTACAGCATGATCCATGTCAGCATCGGAAAATACGATATTCGGAGACTTGCCCCCAAGCTCAAGTGTTACCTTCTTAAGCCCGGTTGCCACCTGCTTCATAATATTTATTCCAGTATTTGTGGAACCTGTAAAACTTATCATAGCTATGTTATTATTTTCAATAAGGTAGTTTCCTGCCTTTCTACCTGTGCCGTTGACAAGGTTTACAGTGCCATCAGGAAATCCAGCCTTTTTCATATCCTTTACAAGTTCTATGGCAGTCAATGGTGTAAAATGGGACGGCTTTAAAACAACGGCATTTCCTGCAAGAAGTGGTGGAATAGTCTTCCATACTGCCATGAGAAATGGCACATTCCACGGGGCTATGGATGCAACCACTCCCATGGGGACATTCTGTACCACACCTCTGGTACCGGGATACTCCGGATGGTCTATCTGTCTTTCATATCTAAATTCATCTGTTTCAGCAAAATATCTAATATGGGAAATTGCAAGGGGTATATCCATGAACGTGCTCTGTCTGATAGTTTTACCGGTGTTGATGGATTCCAGATTTGCATACTCCTCAGATCTTTCCTGGACAATATCCGCAAGCCTGCCTATAAGCTTTTGTCTCATAGTTATATCTGTTCCTGCCCACATTCTGTTGAATGTTTTCATGGATGAATCCACTGCCCTGCCAACCATCTCCCTGTCAGAATCAACTATATAGCCTATAAGTTTTCCATCAATAGGGCTTTTCACCGGTATCCTTTCTCCCTCGGTTTCTTCCTTTCCATTTATTATATTACCAAAAACTTTCTCCATTTCACCACCCTCAATAATGCGTTGTTGCAAATATTCAACGCAGGTCAAAATTATAATAAAATAATTGCAATTTTTTTAATGTTATAATTTTTCAGGCGAACTGTGTGTCCACCTTTGCGGCTGTATTCACCATTTCCTTAGCAGCATTGGTATACCTCATTATTTTCATCATTGAACCTTCCAGTTTAAATTTTCCTGTCATGAGTCCCTGTATTGGGTCAATTTCTCCTTTTATTAGCTTCACCCAGTTGGAGTACTTTCCCTTATACTTGAACGTTGATACAGGCATATCCTTTTCCTCACTTCCGGATCGGTATTTTACGCACTTGCCCGCCTTAAGATCCAGATACATATACCAAAATTCTTTGTATGCGTCATCGGGATCAACAACAAAGGTTATGGAATCATCCCATGTTTTTCCAGCCGCTTGGTATGCACTGTTTGAGTTAAGTTTTTCAACATACTCCTTTGCCCATTCTTCACTTGGAAATATAACCATAATTAGTATAAAAGCAGATTATATATTAAGTTTATTAGCAAGATATTATGCTTGCTGTTGAAATTCTGCACTGCTGGTTTGTAAAGATAAGCATAAATTTACCATCCCTATCTTTATTTGTTATTTGGATATTATATATGATTTACCATATATATTTATTCCTGTACCACACCGGAAAGGGCAACAGCACTGTTATGTTCCGTATTTTTTGCTGAATAAATTAAGGTAACTCTATTATTTTTATCAATAATTTCTTTTAACCTGTCCAGTGCACTATTTCCATCCAGTTCCTCTCTGTACCGTTTAACAAATTCATCCCATTTATTATCTTCGTGATTGAACCACTTCCTTAATTCTGTTGAGGGTGCTATTTCTTTCATCCATACATCTATATGCGCCTTTTCTTTGGAAATTCCCCTGGGCCAGAGCCTTTCAACCAGGATTCTGATTCCATCATCCTCGCTGTATCCCTCATATACTCTTTTTATCTTTATCATAAACATACAAATCGAGAGTTGATATATTATTTTTGTTTCATATTTATTAGTAGAATTTTTGCAATACGTTAAATAAAAGTTTCCACTTTCTATAATATAATGTCACCTGAAGACAAAAAGGAAATACTCAGAAAATCAGCAATTCTGTCAAATATGTCCCTGATTATTATATTCCTTGTTTATATCATATTATCGTCAATTACTTTTACAATATACTCTCTGATAGTTATGATAGCTATAATTATCATAAACAGCATGCTTTTTATGCATTTCAAAAATATAATGCGTGACCAGGAGTCAGATGAAAATATATTCCAGTACATAACAGATGATATGAGCTGGAGATATGTAACATATATATCCATATTTTTCCTCATTATGCTCCTTGCCCAGGGGTATATCAAACTTGTAGATCGATATTCCTATCTCATTCTTCTTAATGCATTCATAATATTCATATGGGCAGTTTCTGCCAATAATCCAATGGTAACCATACTGATAAAGAAATCAAAAAAGCTTGAGGATATTTTCATTAACAATGAGGCAGCACAGTTGTCACAGGAAATGGGTATAAAAGAACCAGAAATATATGTAATAAATACAAACGATAGGATAGCAAATGCTTTCGAGGTTAACAGGAGGGAATCATATGTTTTCATAACAAGCTATCTTATGAATGTTCTGGATTATAATGAGCTCATAGGTGTTCTTGCTCATGAACTATCACACATTAAGCTGAGGCATAATCAGAAAACCATATTCATAAATTTTCTGTTCTTTATTGTTATGCTTAACATTATTTCTCTTGCTATTACATCGACAAATCCAATTTTTTTCTATACCACTCCGCTGCTGTTCCTGATATTACTTCTTTTTATGGGACTTGTTGTCCCGGCAATCAAAAGGCATAATGAAGTTCAGGCGGATCTAAATGCTGTAAAATACGTGAATAAGGATTATCTCATAGACGGGTTAAAGCGCATATCGGAAATAGATAAAATACCGGAAAATGTCATGAAATCATTAAGTTTAGATCATCCATCAACTGAAAAAAGAATAAGGTTAATAGAAAACAGTAAATCCTGAATTGCCATACAAAATAATGCTGAGACTCATTATAGCGGATGCAGAATTGCAGCTTATACCGGAGAAAATGTGGAAAGATCGTGCCATAAGAAATATGGCAGAAAAAAATCACAAAAAACCGTCCGAAATGTTGCTGGATTCCAATTATATGCACACATCAATTGAAAAATACTATCCTGGTGAATCCAATCGCAGGGGCAGACCAGATATAGTGTACCTATTTCTGGAAATGGCAACAGAATCCATATTGAATAAAAACAAAGGGTTAGAAATTTTCATACATACAAGGGACAATTTTATTATACATATTGATGGGGAAACAAACCTTCCCAGGTCATATAACCGTTTTCAGGGACTCATTGAGGATCTTTTCAGGAAAAGATCCATAGAGTATAATGGAACGGAACTTCTTTCTATGAGAGAAGAAAAACTCATACCCTTTTTGAAAGGTCTGGATGGCAAGACCATAGCACTCTCACCGGATGGGAAGGAATCCAGATTATCCGAAATTATTGATAATAAAAATTTGAATGTTGTCATAGGCGGCTTTTCACAGGGTGACTATATTTCCGATATTTACAGTAATTTCAGTGCATACAGAATATTTAATGAAGAGCTTACTATATGGTCTGTTGGAATGGAGGTAATATCCCAGTACGAACGATTCACGTCACTGGTAGAATGACTCTTATGAAATATCAACTTTATATAATTATTCTCTCCATTCTGGTTATAAAAACAAAAAGAATAAATTTATAGTAATAATACACTATGGATTTCAATGGCACGAATGCACACAAGAAAGAGAGGAAAATCAGGATCCAGGAGATTGGTACTTGAGGGAAGGCCGTCATGGATGCAGAACGATGATGAAATAAAGGAAGAAATATTAAAATTTAGGAAAGACGGATTATCAAAATCAATGATAGGCATAAGACTCAGGGATCAGTACGCCGTTCCCGGTGTGAGACCGGTACTTCACCAGAAAATGGGGAAAATATTAGAGGAGAATGGAATAAAGGAAGATATGCCAGAGGACCTTGCATTCTTAATAAAGAGATACAAAAATGTATCAAAGCATCTTCTATTAAATAAAAAGGATATCAGCAACACAAGGGGAAGCCAGCTTATAATGTCAAAAATTCTTCGTCTTATGAGATATTACAAGAGAACCGGCAGATTGCCTGCAGACTGGTCCCTGAAAAGAGTTCTATGATTTTTGATATAACAGGTGAAGAACTCTACAATGCCCTGCATGATGCAACTGAGAAGGTCAGGGCAGAGAAATATATCCGTGTATTAGCACATTACGACGGCGATGGTGTAAGTTCCTCCATTATTCTTTTGAAAATGCTTGATCGGCTCGATATAAAGTACCATTTATCATATATAAAAAACCTTGACAATGAGGGTTTCCGTGTTCTCTATGAGGAAGAGACGGATGTTCTCAATATAATAGTTGATGCCGGATCATCCCAGATTCCCGCAATTTCCGGTCATACAAATTTCATAATTCTGGATCACCATTTCTACAATAAAGCAGAAACATCGGGAATTAATATTAATGCCAGGGATTATGGTATTAATGGAACCAGAGAGGCATGCGGCGCAACCATGGCATATATGTTTGCACTTGTTATGGATGAAAACAACAGGGATCTGTTTCCATTCTTTATGTCCGGTGTTATGGCAGATAAACAGGATATCGGCGGTCTTTCCGGCATAAATAAGAAACTGTTTGATGAATACAATTTATACCAGACGCACCATACATTGAATATGGAAGGTAATCTCATGGATGCCATAACATATTCTATAGATCCATTTTTCACTGGGCTGACTGGGCACCCTGATGCGGTTAAGGAATTCCTGGAAAAAATAAAAATAAACCCGGAGAAAAATGTTATAGATCTCACAACAGACGAGAATAAAATTATTGCAAATATGCTCGCACTGAAAATGCTTGAAAACAGTGTTGGTTCAGATGCAATAAAATACCTTGAAGGGGATGTTCTTTACTTTGACGATATAGGATTTTCATCCAAAGAACTGAACTCAATTATTGATGGAAATGCAAGAATAGGCATGCAATCGCTTCCTGTACAGTATTTTTTAGGTGATAATAGCGTATCTGCAGAGATGATCGGAAATGCAAAAATATTCAAAACAAAATTGATAGATTACATATACCGGGCAAAAAGCGATTTAAAGGAGGAAAAATACCTTAGATATTTCTATGCACCGGAATCAGAAATGGCCGGGCCAATATCAGGTGCCATAGCACTGTATACAGTAAAACCAGATAAACCTGTAATAGGATTCAATGCCGGCACTGAGGATATTAAAATTTCATCGAGGGGTTCTAGATACGCAGTTTCAAGAGGGCTTAACCTTTCAGAGGTAATGAAGGCCGCCTGTGCAGCAGCAGATGGTTCAGGAGGTGGGCATGATATAGCTGCCGGCGGGGTTATACCTAAGGGCAAAGAAAAGCAATTTCTGGATGCTGCAGGTGAAATCATAAAATCTCAGATAAAGGTTCTCTAGGTTATTTGACCGATACCATAATCGCAATTATCATCTTATAATGGGATTTTAGATTCATAGCTCATCACATTGGGTTCATAAATTCTAGATGTATTGATTCTATATTGTTTCCTGTAATCACATAATTGTTATTTGCTTTGGCATAGTTTGTATAAACCTTAAGTGGATGAAGTGCCCCATTATCAAAGTAATAAAATGAATAGTTCGACTCTCTATCCACAAAGAAATAATAATAACCGTCAATTATATGTACATCGTAAAATCCGGAATTATTTGAATCATAAGCAATTATATTACATGATAAGTTTTTATCTGGCATAGAAGAATTATGATACGCCATAAAACCGTACACAGCACTCTCCTCAACAGTATCAATATAGAACATATCATATAACTTACCTGCAGATACCTTAACAGTGAAGTTATAAACACCATTCCTTACATAATCATTCATATCTGAGATGCTGAATT